>NZ_JBFKMX010000001.1:0-78481 GCF_041629635.1 Pseudoalteromonas sp.
ACTGAAGTATTAGCGCCAATGCTTGCAGCAGAGGGGCAGCTTGTAGCAGCTCACTACCCAATCACCACAAGTTCAAAATACCGTAAACGCTCACGTGAAAACTTTGAGAAGAAATTAAGTGATAACAAAAAGGTATACGGCAATGTTGTTATCGCTGATTTTGATCCAAATGCGTCAATTGATGAGAAAACAAAAAACGCAGATGTAGTTTTAACCTTTAGGGGTTTACACGGATTGCAAAATGGTAATCAGTTAGCGGCTGCATTTAGTCAGTTTAATCAGATGCTTAAACAAGGCGGCAAATTAGGCGTTGTACAACATCAAGCACCTGAAGGGTTTGATCCGGTAGCAACAGCGACAAAAGGCTACTTGCCAAAATCACATGTAATTGCAGTGGCAAAAGCCGCTGGATTTGACTTAGAAGCTGAGGCATATTTCCACAATAACGCTAAAGACCGCATTATTATTGATAATGTTGAAGCAGGTGTATGGGCACTGCCACCTTCACTTAATGCAAAAGAAAATAAAGAGCAGTACCAGTCAGTTGGTGAATCTAACCGCATGACATTACTTTTCAAAAAGCGTTAATTGAATAAGGCTTTAACCTTTAAAACTGGTTGGAGCCTAATACAAATCACGCATTTAGGGCTTAAAAATTGGCCACTATTGGCTTAGTTTTTCAAGCCCGTTTAGTTTATATTGAAAACAATAAAAATAATCATAAGAAGACGAAACGTGGCACAAGCAGTTAAAAAAATCGTTATTGTTGGTGGGGGCACAACGGGGTGGATGGCAGCGGCGAGTTTATCGCGCTACATTCAAGACAAAGACATGTCGCTCACGCTAATCGAATCACCCAACATTAATACGGTTGGAGTAGGCGAAGCAACCATTCCTAATTTTGTCGATTTTAACCGTAATTTAGGCATTAACGATGCTGAATTAATTAAAGCCACACAAGCGACGTTTAAACTTGGTATTGAATTTGAAGAATGGTCACAAAAAGGCGAGCGTTTTTTCCACCTTTTTGCAGCCTATGGCGCACCCATCGAAAAATTGGATTTTCACCAATATATCAACAAGCTAAATGCAGAAGGCAAACAGCTTGATATTGAAGATTATTGCTTCCCAATTCAGCTTGCTAAAAAAGGCGGATTTGCGCAGCCAAATCCCAATCAAAACAACCCACTAGCGCAATACTCTTACGCTTATCATATTGATGCTGTGTTATATGCTAAGTTTTTAACGGATTTTTCAGTAAAACGCGGTGTAAACCATATTTTAGCGAATGTTAGCGAAGTTAAACTAAATGCTGATAACGGGTTTATTCAAGCGCTTACCCTTGATAATGGCAAACATATCGAGGGCGATTTATTTATTGATTGCTCAGGTTTTAAAGGCGTATTAATTGAAGGTGCAATGGGTATTGGCCTTGATGATTTGAGTCATTTGCTACCTTGTGACAGCGCTGTCGCAGTACAAACAGAACTGATGGGTGAACCCACGCCTTATACCCGCGCCATAGCAAAAGAAGCCGGTTGGCAATGGTGTATTCCGCTGCAGCACCGTATGGGCAATGGCTATATTTATTCAAGCAAATTCACTACAGATGAAGAAGCGAAACAAAGCCTGCTCGATAGTGTAAAAGGGCGCACAATTACGGATGTAAAAACCTTTAAATTCCCACTAGGTAGGCGCAAAGTAAGTTGGCATAAAAACTGTTTTGCCCTTGGTTTAGCTGCTGGCTTTTTAGAGCCGTTAGAGTCACTTGGCATTTCGTTAATTCAAACTGCACTTGCTAAGCTTATGACTTTCTTCCCAGATATGTCGTTCAATCAAGCTGATATTGATGAAGTTAACCGTTTGCATAATGATGAGTTAGACCGCATTGTTGATTTTTTATTAGTGCACTACAAATTAACGCAGCGCAACGACACTGCATTTTGGCGTTACTGCCAAGATATGCCCATTCCAAAAACGCTTGAGCACAAAATTGCCATGTATAAAAATCGTGGCCATGTGGTGATGTATGATAACGAGTCTTTCCAACAAGCAAGTTGGCTTTCAATGTTTTATGGCTTTAACGTTACTCCTTCCCGTTACGATGTACGTTTGGATCACTTTAACTCAAGCGCTATTGCTGAAAACTTGGCGAAAATGAAAGCGCAAATTGCTATGGCCGCGAATAATTGTTTGAGTCATCAGGCATTTATTGATAAACATTGTAAAGCAAATAATGATGTGAAAAATCAATAATGTTAGTACCGTTTACAAAAGCCCACATAGAACAGTTAGCGAGCTGGTTTCAAGATGAAGCCAGTCTTGCGAAGTGGTCTGGCCCGGGGTTTCGCTACCCTTTTACACAAGAAACTTTCTTTCAAGACTTAAACTCGGAGAAACTAGCTTCATTTTGCTTGCTTAGCGAACAAGGTGAGTTTGTTGCATTTGGGCAATTTTATAATCGTTTAGAGCGCGTTCACCTTGCGCGCTTGGTGGTAAACCCAGCATTTCGTGGTAAAGGGATCGTAGAGCGTTTAATTTATAATTTAATTCAAGAAGGAAAAGTGCAGCTTCAGTTAGATAGCGCTTCGCTGTTTGTTTTGTCAGATAACTTACCTGCAATAACGGCCTATCAAAAATCGGGCTTTGCTAAAACGCAGTACCCAACGCATATTCCTTTAGAAAACTGCATATACATGGTTAGAGAGTGTTAATTTAGCGGTGTTTGTACTGGGTTTTGCAATACCCACGTGAAATATCTGGATTTCGCAGTTTTAAATGCTTAGTGTTGCGGCCAGATACGCGCGCTCGCCATAAACGAAAGCTGGCGGGTTTTAACGTCTGCCTCATTAAATTAATTACGTTTTTCTCAGATAATCCATAGAGTGTTTCGATGGCTTCAAATGGGGTTCTATCTTCCCATGCCATTTCGATAATGCGTGATTGATCAGATTCAGTCATTGGTGTTCAAATTAAAATTCAATATTCTAAATACGCTGATAAAAACGTTTTTGATCAGTTGTTATGGCAATTCGGTGGAAAGTCGTTTTTTGATATTAAAGAGAAATCATTTAAAAGCTAAAGTAAGACGTTGCTGAAATATGCTAATGATAATTAACTGTAATGCACTTTCGGGTAAGTTCGATAGTAAATGCAGTCATTCTTCCGGATTGCTGATGATAAATTCATAGGTTCCATTGCTTGTGTAAGTAATTTAAATTGCATCTGAGATAACAGGGTGGTCACTTTATCTAACATTGCATTTTATCCAATTGTGCAAACCTGCTACCCTAATCAAAAAGCAAATTGAAGTTTTAGAGCGAAAAAACATGATAAAAGATAACGACGTTATTAATACATTAGACGAGTTAGAGGCGTTTTTACTATTAGTTGAAAATGGCGGTTTAGGCCTTAAAAATGTGGAAGGTGTTGCACTTGCCACAAATAATAGCAATGTCCGCCCTTTTGTCGCTGTGTTAGATGATAAACATCAATTGTTGTTAGGCCGCTGGGTGTCAGATGAAGTTTATGAAAACGGTAAAGATATGGTCAGATACGGTGTACAGAAAATGCATTAATCGCATCTTTAATACCCTAAAAACCAAACTTCAGTTTGGTTTTTTTAGCAATAAAAGTCGCTATTATTCCCGAGAATCGAGCTGATATGCCAAGATCAGTAGCTTAGTTGAAAATCTTGTCAGGATCAGTTTTACCGATATTACATATGTTGATATCCAATGATCTTGAATGTTAATTGTTCGCTATATTATTTTTAAATATTGTCACATTTATATTTTGCCACAGGTGTTGACGAATCTAACCTCTAAATAAGCTTTTACTTTCCGCGATGCAACTTTCAAATGACACCTAAAATTCATGAAGAGTTAATTAAGTACCTAAGCTTGGATCTTTTTAAAGCTTTTTATTTGTGGCACCATTTAGCAAAACACAATGGGTAAAATCTTGTTATGAATCTTAATTTTTCTGATTTCTTGCCGGCGCAAATTTATCATCTGATGACGCAAACCATTATTCCTCGCCCAATAGCTTGGGTTATGACTGATTCTGGTGAAGGTAATTATAACTTAGCGCCATTTTCTTATTTTACGGCGGTTTCAAGTAATCCCCCCTTGATGATGTTTTCAGTTGGCAAAAAACCAACAGGTGAAGTAAAAGATACGGTTAAAAACATTCTTGATACACGTCAGTGCGTGATCCATATTGCATCTAAAGATGATGCAAACCTTGTAACACAAACGGCAGCGACACTCGCTCATGGTGAGTCAGAAGTTGCAATCAATAATATTGCATTAAGCGATTTTGAAGGCTTTGCCATGCCTCGGATTGAACACTGTAATATTGCTTATGGTTGTGAACTTTATGAGATCAAAGAAATTGGTGATGTGCCACAAACCTTAGTGTTTGTAGAAATTAAAACCTTTTATATTTGTGATGACGTAGTCTCATTTGATGCTAAAAATCGTATACACATAGATGCTGATAAAGTGAATCCTCTGGCGCGTTTAGGAGGGGGGGAATACGCTGGTATTTCTCAGTCTTTTAATATTGAGCGCCCTGAATAGTTATACCTAGTAAGGGCGCTTGTATTTGTTTACATAGCCTCGGAGTTAAGTTGCATTATCTGTTGCTTTAACTGTGTGTTCTCTTTTTGCAAATTGCGCAAATTTAACACTAACTTTAAAACATTTTTTAGCTCAAAATTATCCCAAGGCTTGGTTAAAATAATCGCGGCGATTCCTTCACTAATAGCGCGTTGGCAGAGATCCATATCGGAATAACCAGAGAGTAGTACACGGCCTATACTAGGATCATACTCTTTAATCTGCGATAGCAGTTCAACGCCATCAATCACCGGCATCCGAATGTCAGAAAGTACTAAGTCAATATTATGTAGTTTAACGATATCAAGCGCATTTTCCGGTAAGCTGCACTTGGTAATAGTATAGTCCTTACGCAGTAATCGCGCGATGGCATTCGTTACTTCCGGTTCATCGTCAACCAGTAAGATATGCATCATTGATAACCTCCTTTTTTATAAATAATAAGCTACATAATTAAACTTGGCATAATTTATTAACTCTTAAAATTGCAAGTCGCTTCAAATCCGAACATAAATGCTTTAAGTGTCGCTTATGTGGGGATTGTTTAAAGGCTTTGTAAGAATATGAAATTGCTGACTTCAAATTGCCATTTTCGCGATGCATTTCGCCATAAGATTCCAATAAACGGGCGTTGGCTTTACGGCGTGTGGTTGACTCGACTTTACCAAGGTGACAAATTCGTTCAGTAATTTCAGCCATCGCATCAATACGGTTTTGCTTGTTGGCAGTGATCGAATTTGGCCGCATTAGGTAATCCATTGTTATGTCTTCAGAAAAGCCAATATCGCTGATCAAAGCGATACGCAGCCAACAATCCCAATCACTGGCACTGCGAAGACTTGGATCAAATCCGCCTGCACGTTCAATGATGTCTTTGTTAACCATTACGCATGAGGTGCCAATAACATTTGCGATTAACAGCAAACTTAAGGCGTTATTTAATTGTTGGTAGTCATTGTTTTTCGGGTTACGGTATTTGTTAAACTCAGGCCAATACGAAAAGCAATCGATGATTTCTTGGTATTGCGTATCTACATGTTGATAATTGGTAAAAGTCAGGCCGCAGTTTGGATTAGCTGACATATAGTCGACTTGCTTGCGTAGTTTATGGGGATACCAATAGTCGTCAGCATCCAAGAAAGCGATAAATTGGCCGTTAGCTTTCTTTATGGCACGGTTTCGTGCAGCGATCACCCCCAAATTGGGTTGCGTAATCACGCGCAACTGGTTGTATTTTTTTTCTGCTTGCAGCAACCAATCAAGTGAACCATCGGTGGAACCGTCATCTACGACGATCAGTTCAAAACGGACGTCTTGTTGTTGAAGCACACTATCAATTGCTTTTGGCAAAAATGCTAAGCAATTGTAGTTGGGCATGATAATCGAAACTTCTTTACACATAGCAATCTCCTACTGTTTATGGAAGGTATACGCAAAGTATGTGCCGAGCGACCGCTCATAAAATGAAGGTTAAAAATCGAAATTGCTTTGCATAATGCAAAATTTCAATTGCAAATCGGTAATAAAATAAGGGTATAACAGGGATGTTTGTCGGCATAAAGATTGCGATGTGAAAGTATCAATCTTTTTAGGAATTCATCATGAAACATATTGCAATCATTGTCCCGCAATTTCCTGTGCCGTCTGAAACATTTGTGAACACAGAAATAGAAGCACTCATGGCTGCAGGGCATAAGGTAAGTGTGATTACTATGGAGCATCTAGTTCATAACAATAAGCATGATTATGGTGTTTATGAGCTAAAACGTGAACAGTATATAACAACTTTTAAAGGGTTAACTAAACTACACTTAAAGGGGGCCGTTAATGCATACAAAGCTGCAGTAAACCAAACTTCAATTAGCACTTTATCGTTGCTTTATTTTGGTCTGCAAATCAGTTATCTAATTAAAACACATCATATATCACATATTCACTGTCATTTCATGCACAGTGGTTTGGCTTACGGCATTGTCGCCGCAAAGCTTGCTGAAATTAGTGTTTCTAGTGTTGGTCACGGTCATGATGTGTATGTTAATGCGAATGATCTTACCGAGAAGCTAGCGCTTTGTGATTTTAACATAGCCGTATGCCAAGATATGTTTAATATGCTGAAGCAAATCAAGCCTCACTCTGTTCATCTTCTCCATTGTGGTGTCGATTTAAACAAATTTATCCACTATGAATCCCCTGGTAATCGGCAAATCAAGTTGTTGTTTGTTGGTAGGTTGGTTGATAAAAAAGGAATTGAGTTTGCGTTTGATGCTTTAGCTGGTATCGAGCCAGCTCGCCGGCCACAACTTGATATTGTAGGAAACGGCCCAAAGCTGATGGACTTAGTTTCGCTAGTCGATAAACTGCAGCTTAATCAATGGATACGGTTTTTAGGTCAATGCGCTCCTGATGAGATTATCCAACTTGCAAAGAACTACGATGCTTTTATAGCCCCTTTTTGTATTGCGGATAACGGAGATAAAGATACTGGTCCTGTAGTATTGAAAGAAGCAATGGCGATGGGTCTACCAACTATCACAACGAACATCATGGGTTGCACAGAAATTGTTGATGAGAGTTGCGGTTACATTGTACCCAGTAAAGATAGTAAAGCGTTAAAACAGGCTATTTTGGATTTTTGTCATTTGACAGACGTTGAGCGCAACAAAATGCGTACAGCAGCCCGAGAGCGGGTGCAAACGCATTTTGATGCGAAAAAACAGGGGTTAAAGCTGTCTGTTTTAATAGAGCAGGTGGTCTATGAAAATTAATACGTCATTTGTTCATTATGCATTGGCAATTGCTTGTTTAAAAGGCATTAGTTTACTGATGCTACCGATTGTTACACGTTTTTTGCCACCTGACAGTTATGGAGTGTTGAATTTTTTAGTCAGCGTTGCTGCCATGCTCAGCATCATTCTTGGTTTTGGTATGGCTGAGATGATGTTTCAATTTACGGCTAAAATTGCAGCATCAGCACTTGACTCATTTATTGCTCAGTGCGTTAAATTTACAATGTGTGTTAGTTGTTTGTTTTTACTGATCGCTATTGCTGCTGCAGATATCTGGCTTGCTTTGTTGCCACTTAAAGTTGAAGCCAGTCACTTTATTTTACTAATGATTAACTTAGCGGTGAGCTCTGTTCTTGCGATTTACCTAACCCGTTATCGCATATTGCAACAATCAAAACCTTATATGCTGGTGGCATTATGCCAAGGGGTATTGCAAGCTTGTTTTACGTATATTTTGCTATCGTTTAATTTTGGTATTTTCGGGGTGTTATTGAGTGGTTGCCTAGTTACCACTATGGTAACCATCAGTTTAGTTTTAGTTCATAGACGTTTATTGTTTTGTAAAGAGCCTTTTCTTTCACGTAAGCACTTTCGTTACGGTTCGCACATCGCCCTTTCTGCACTCTTTTTGTATGGGTTGGGCGGTGCTGAAAACTGGTTTATAGCAAGTGCATTAGGTCCTTCTCAACTGGCATTTTATTTTATTGCAACACAGTTCTCTTTAGCGTTATCTCTGGCATTTGAACCGTTTCGTTTATGGTGGTTTCCAGTGCGTTTCAAACGCTTTGAAAGCAATCCGGAATTAGCGGCGAAAGGGGCTGTTATGGGATGTTTTATCATCACTTTGTTGGCACTTTTCATGATGATATTTGCTCCCTTTATGATGACTTGGCTACTGCCAAGTCATTACCATGGCAGTGCTGACTATATTGCAATACTATGCCTAATTTTAGTGATTAAGACATATGCAGAACTGTTAAACCTTGGCTGTTATTTAGATAAATATACTGGTTATGTGCCACTTATCAACGGGGTATGTGCTGTTATCGCGCTTGTCAGCATAGCAAGAACCACAACATTTTATGGAATTAATGGAGTGTTTTTTGGATTACTACTAGCACACACATTGCGGTTTTTAGCCTTTTATCTGATAAGTCAACGCATTGCTCGATTAAGGTATCAATTCACCACGCTTGCTGTGGTTTTTAGTTTGCTTGTATTGCATTTAGTGCTTGCAGAATCGATTTGGCTAAATATTGGCTTGCTAACACTTTCAGTGCTTTTCGCAATTAAATTTCTACATACGCACTCGCTCGACAAAGTGAGAGATAGATATGAATACTCTTAACTTAAGTCATGCTGAATTGATGTCCCCGTACAAGCTCATAATTCTCGGTTTATTAGTGAGTTTTACTGTTATCGCACTTTATAAAATTGCTGGACCCGCAGCACCATTTGCATTTTTGATGTTGCCGTTTGCGCTTTTTTTTACTGTGCGCTTTAGCGTAATTTTTGTCATTTTATTTATTCTTTTTAGTTATTTTCGTATTCACGAAGCTTTTCCGGTGCTAATGCCATTTAAAATACCCAAATTACTTGCGTTGGCATCCCTATTTGGCATTGTGTGGCATCTGATATTAAGCAAAAAACTGACACCTTTCTGGCATCCGGCTCATAGTGTATTTATGCTGTTTTTTATTTGGTTAACCCTATGCGTAATGATGGCAACAAATCGTGCAATGGCGATTGATTATTGGATTTCAACCCTTAGCAAAGTAATGATAATGGTATTTGTGATTAGTTGGTGGGTGAATACGCCTCGTGCCTTTAGTATCGCCCGCATTGGGATTATGGCTAGCGGTTTACTAATCGCTTTTGTTGCTGTTTCAAACAAACTCAATGGTATTGGTTTAGTAGAAGGGACACGCGTCACCATCTCTCGGCATTTAAAATCTCAGATTGGTGATCCGAATGATCTTTCACTGGTATTGCTTTTTCCCGTTTCGTTTCTCTGCGCCGAACTATTTAATAACGAAGGTAAATTTTTGAACCGGCTTCTTGTATTTATGGTTCTCTGTTTAGTAGTGTACGGCATTATCGCGACACAGAGCAGAGGCGGATTGTTAGGTGTAATGGCGATTGTTGCTTATTTTCTTGGACGAACTCTTAAAAACCCAATTGCGTTGATTTCTGTGTTGCTTACAGGGTTTAGCATGTTATTAATCGCTGCGGGTATCAGTGATAGACAAAGTGGTGGCGCTGCTGAAAGCGGTATAGATGAATCTGCTATGGGGCGAATATATGCTTGGCAAGCGGCAATCAATATGGCGATCTCAAATCCACTAACTGGTGTTGGCGTTAATAACTTCTATGTAAATTATTTCTTTTATAGCCCGCATTGGGATGGCAAAAATCACGCAGTACACAGTACATGGTTTCAAGTGCTAGGTGAAACAGGCTTTGTTGGTATTTTGCTTTTTGCAACGCTAATCGCGACGATTTATCGTAGCTTAAAACGCAGCGGCTCACTGGTGAAGTATTACTCAGAACCAAATTTGTTGGTCAATGTGCAAGCTTTAAAAGGCGGATTAATAGGCTTTGTCGTATCGGGTACTTTTTTAACGCAAGCTTTTACATGGCCAATATACATTGTGTTATCACTTAGTATCGCGTTGGAACAGATGCTGCAAACATCTAGTAAATCGCACGCGGAGGTGAGCCATGATTGCAGACGTTAAAAATTGGGTAAAAAGCAGTGATACAGGTTTGGGTAAATTTTGTCGTAGTAGTTTTTATGCGCTTAAACATATCGAAATGCCTGTGATCCCGTTGTTTTACAAAATACTTTTTTTACTACATGGTTGTATGAAAACGATGTGGCACAAGACACTCCAGTTTTTTTACTATACGCCAATGTTTAAAAGCCAAGTGGGTGGTTCTAAAAAACGATTGACTCTCCAGTGCGGTATACCTCAAGTAATTGGAACATTGGCAATACGCGTTGGTAATGATGTAAGAATGTCAGGTGTTACGACCTTTTGCGGGCGCTATAATCAACATCATGTTGCACAATTGATTATCGGAAATAATGTTGATATTGGTTGGCAAAATGCGTTTTCAGTAGGATCGCGGATTGAATTACATGACGATGTTCGACTTGCAGGCAGAGTTTTTTTAGCAGGGTTTCCTGGTCATCCACTTAATAGTGCTGAGCGAGCAAAAGGCAAGCCTGACTTGCCGGAGCAAGTAGGCGATATCATTATCAAACAAGGAGCATGGATAGGAACTGGTGCCACCGTTCTAGCAGGTGTTACGATTGGAAAAGGTGCTATTGTGGCTGCGAATGCAGTTGTGACTAAAGATGTTCCTGACTTTACTCTCGTTGCAGGTAATCCTGCGAGAATAATTAAGCAAGTAAGTTAGGGAGGCAACATGAAATTTGTTGTATTTGCAGAAGACTGGGGACGCCATCCTAGTAGCACCCAACACATATTTAAAGTGATTGCTGAACAATACCAAGTTACGTGGTTTAATTCTGTCGGTATGCGTAAACCTAAGCTGAATTTAACCGATTTAGGACGCGTATATAGCAAGCTCAAGCTGATGCTGTTGAATAAAAAACAATTATCAGCAGAAAAGTTACTTATTAATACACGTAACCCATTGATTTTACCTTGGCATGATCGCAAATGGGTGGCTAGATTTAATAAGCGTCAAATTGCAAAACAGCTAGATTTATCTTCACAAGAACCGATTATTTACTGGATTAGTGTGCCAACTGCTATCAATATGATTCAACTGCGCCCGCAAGATAGCCTGATTTACTACTGCGGGGATGATTTTTCAAACCTAGCAGGAGTTGATCCTCAGCTGATCCAGGAAAGTGAAGCCCGCTTAATACATCAAGCGCATAACATTTTTGTCGTCAGTAAAGTGCTGCTCGACAAAATGCCGAAGCACAAAACGCAATTGCTAGAACATGGTGTGGATTACACATTGTTTAGCCAAATGAAAAAAACCAATAGCCAACTGAATTCATTAAACAATATTATTGGATTTTATGGCTCGTTGTCAGAGTGGTTAGATCTTGAATTATTAATCAAATTAGCTAAGACACGCCCACAATATCACTTATTGTTAATAGGAAAAGCTGATATTGATATCAGTGCGCTTGTGGCATTACCAAACGTAACTTATCTTGCGCAAGTTGCGCATCACCAACTTGCTAGTTTTTCTCAACATTGGCAAGTTTCACTTTTACCGTTTATTGATAACGGCCAAATTAGGGCATGTAACCCTCTTAAATTGAAAGAATACTTGGCAGCTGGTAAGCCCATTGTATCGAGTTGTTTCCCTGCTGTTGAACGTTACAAAGATTCAGTACTTATTGCACGGGATCATATGGGATTTATTGCAAGGGTAGATTACGCTATGGAGATTTCTAAAAATTCTTCTCTAGACTGGCGAACATATTCGCAACAATTAGTCAAAAAGCACAGTTGGCAACAAAAGGCAGCTTTTGTCATAGAACAACTAGTTTAAACGCTCTTTTGAGCGTTTTATTCGATTATCGAGTTTCATAAAGCTTTAAAACCTGCCTCTAATTTCTCACCCCGCGTCTACGAGAGAGATCTTTAATTATCGTTTGAGAATTGGCGCTAATATTGCGACATAACCTACAGAGTAGTGAAAAAATAGTGTTTTTCACATTTTGAAAACAAAATTCGTTAAATTGCGTTGCATTTTGCAAAATAGGAAGGGTAATGGTTTTTACGATAGCGCAAATTAAAAAGCTTATTTACCTCGCTTTGTATACTATTTACGAGCGCTGGCAGCTAATTATATTGCCAATTATTATTGTGCCCATTGCTGTTATCGGGATTGCACTTAACAGTCCAAAGCAATTCACCAACCACGCGACCATTTTGATAGAAGAATCTGCTCTTCTGAACCCATTTTTAGATGAATTAGAATTCTCCTTTGAGTTGTCTTCACGGATGGATGCATTACGTACCTTAGTACTGAGCCGAAAAAATTTAACAGGAGTTGTGAAAGAAGTTGGGCTGGTAAAAAACCTTGATAATCAGCTTGAAGTTGAAAAAATGCAAGAAAAACTGGCCAATGCAATCTCTATTTCTCTGGTGGGAGATGAGCTAGTGCGAATTCACTTCAAGTGGGAAAAACGTGAAGAAATGAAACCTGTGCTTGAAGCAATGGTAGAAAAGTTTATTGAACGTTTACTCGCACCAACAAAAACATCTCTCGATACCTCAGAAATCTTTTTGAAAAATCAGCTGGAAGAAATGCGCGTCCAGCTAGAGGTAGCCGAAGATAAGCTGGCAAAATTCAAACGCGATAATCGTGCTGCACTGCCCGAATTATTGAACATCAATCAAGACACTTTGGTTCGCTTAGAACAAAAAAAACAGCAAAAATTAGTGGATTTAAGTGGTGCAAAAGCACGATTAGCTACATTGAAAAAACAACTTGCCAAAGCGAATCCCGTAAAAGGCCGTTTAGTGGACAGTATCATGCGAATTGAAGCGGATATTGCGCTATTACTTACCCGATATACTGACCAACACAGTAAAGTCCAAGCAAAACTGCGTGAATTAGAAACTTTAAAAATACGCAAGCAAGAAATAGAAACCCAGTCGCAACCATTTGAAGAAGCGGACCTTGATTCATTGTGGCAAATTGCAAATAGTTTACCGTTGGGTGCCAACGCCAAAGACAGTGCGCTGTTAGTATCACAACTTATTACTTTAGAAGAAGCTGAAAATCAAGTTGCACAACTGAAAGAAGAACTTGAGATGTTGTCTGAGCAGCTTTCTGAGATTTCCACTCATCTATCAAGTTCCAGTGAAATTGATAAAACATTGCGTCAATTACAACGAGATTATCAAGTAAAACAAACACTGTATTCCGAAATGCTCGAACGATATGAGATGTCGAAAGTAACGGGTCAATTGGTTCGGTACGAAGGGCCTGACAAAGTAAAAATAATTGAGCGCGCTTACAGCCCAACTACACCAATCAATCAGTCACTTGTTATTAATATATTTTTGGGGGTAGTACTCGGGCTTTTTAGCGCTGCGGCACTGACATTTATCGCCATGATCACCGACTTTAGATTACGTGATAAAAGCATGATTGAAGCAATATCAGGAAAACGCGTCTTAACAACATTACCTATTGTGAAAGATGTATCTCAGTACATCACATCGACTCATCGGAGGCACTATGAATAACATCATTCAGTTGATACAACACCCGTACATTGGTGGACTTGAAAAAATGGCATTTGGCTTATGTTGCAGTGAATTAAAAGATTCAAATATGTTCTTAGTTGCCTTAGAAGGGACAAAAAAAGATGCCATCGCAGATTGGAACGAACTTGCACAGCTTGATAACTTTTACTGTTTGAATAAGGCGCAGGGGATGGACTGGCAAACGGTTAAAAATCTAGTGGAGATGATTGATAATTATCGGATTAAAGTAATCCACAGTCATCATATAGGCCCGATGTTGTATGCAAGTCTTGTAAAAAGAATGCGCCCTGAAGTACAGCATATCCATACCCTGCATGATGCTTGGTATTTGACTGATTTTAAATATCGTATGTTCACCAAACTGATCGATAAATTTTCACCGATCACGATTGTGGCTGACGCCGAGGCAGTCGCTGATGTTGCGAAATCCAAAGCTAATGTGGTGTCTGATTATATTGTGCATAATGGTATTGATACAGATTATTTCAAACCGTCATCACGTTATTCGGCGCGTTTAAAGCTAGGTTTACCAAGCGATAACATCATTATAGGTTGTGCTGCGCGCATTGAAAAAGGCAAAGGTCATAAAGCCATGCTGCGAGCTTTGAATGCTTTGCCTGCAACAGTCCATATGGCATTTGCTGGAGATGGCAGTCTGTTAGCAGATCTTAAAGAGTATGCTTTATACATTGGCGTTTCAGATAGGGTTCATTGGTTAGGGTGTGTTCATGATATGCCAATTTTTTATTCTGCAATTGATGTGTTTTGTTTGTATTCAGAGCGTGAGGGGTTGCCGTTATCTATTTTAGAGGCAATGGCATGTAATCGGCCAATTGTCGCCAGTGATGTTGGTGGTATTTCTGAGGTGGTAAACGACAAATTGGGTTTTGTGCTTCCAATAGAAAATGAGCATCTTTTAGCTCCAAGTTTATTAGCAGCACTAAAGTTGAACAATGGTATGGATATCCGCCAATATGCACTTGCACAAGCGACGTTGAAAGTAATGGCTCAGGATTACAACAAAATATACCAAACTATCTTAGTGTGAGGATGTGATTATGCTTTGGTTTATTATTGCTGCTATTGCCGTCATATTTATTTACCATCACATGGTATACCCATTATTACTGGCATATATTGCTGGTAAACAGCCTTCAACAGAGCGGGGCCTATACAAATTTGAGTCAAGTGAGATACCTTCAATTGGAATTTTTATCGCCGCTTACAATGAGGCTGATTTTATTGAAGAAAAGCTACATAATTTAGCGTCACAGTTGTATCCCAATGACAAGATAGGTATTCATATTTTTGGCGATGGTTGTACTGATAATACCGCTGAAATTGTAAAACGGGTGAGTAGACACTTGCACGCTAATTTTATTTATTGCACTTATGATGAAGTCCAAGTGAATGCGGGTAAAGTGAGTGCGCTTAACCACTTGATTTCGCACTATCGTAATGAATACGACATTATTGTTTTCACCGATGTAAGTGCGTTAATGAGTGTAGATTGCTTGACACAAGTAGCACTATCAATGGAGAACAAACAGGTGATTGCAGTGTCGGGTAATTACTTACCCAATTCGAGTGCACATCAAAGCTTAGATAAGTATTGGCATTATCAAAATGCTATCCGTAAGCTTGAGGGGAAACTTGGTGCTGTCAATGGATTTTCAGGTGCAATGTTTGCGATCCGTGCCGAGGCAGTGA
This sequence comes from Pseudoalteromonas sp., assembly GCF_041629635.1. Taxonomy (GTDB): domain Bacteria; phylum Pseudomonadota; class Gammaproteobacteria; order Enterobacterales; family Alteromonadaceae; genus Pseudoalteromonas. The sequence goes on from NZ_JBFKMX010000001.1 coordinate 15,391, forward strand.
CCCGACTTGCTGCAAAAACAATTAATGATGATTTTGTTCAAGTGGTGTCAGCCATCAGCAAATCTAACTGCGCATGTTTTAACGAAGCGATTTCAATAATTGAATGTGAGCCTGATAGTTCTCAGAAAGACTTTAAACGGCGCATCCGCATTGGTGCTGGAAACTGGCAGCAACTCACTGCTATTTTTACTGCCGCAAAAGGATTTAGTAAAGCACAATGGTTTAGCTTTATTTCAAATAAAGTCTTGCGAGGTGTAATGCCAATACTTCTGCTTGTGGCTTTCAGCGCGCAATTATTTTTAGCTGTAACCGGTGATTTTATCGCGCAACTGGGGGTGTCGCTTGCGTTTATCATTCATTTTATCGGTGTTTTGAAGGCGCTCTTTAAATGGCGTATTCAGCTTGGGTTAATCGATTCTATAAATTACCTTGTTTCGAGCTACCTCGCTGCACTTATTGGTATTTTGACCTTGTCTCGCTATAACAAGCCATGGCGTCGAATTTCAGAATTAAAAGCACATAGAGCTTATATTACGATTTGTAAACGCGGTATCGACATTATTACTTCTGTGATTGGTTTAGTATTATTTAGTCCAATTATGCTGCTTGCTGCGATTGCCATTAAATGTGACTCGAAAGGTGCAGTTATTTACAAGCAACTTCGTGTTGGCCAAATAAATGAAGATAGAACAGAGCTTATTTATGTTTATAAACTGCGTACCATGCGCATTGGTGCAGAAAAAGGGACAGGCGCTGTATGGGCAAAAGGGAATGATCCGCGTGTTACACGTGTTGGACGTTTTTTAAGAAAAACCCGCATTGATGAATTGCCTCAATTTTGGAATGTACTCTCTGGTGATATGTCACTTATTGGGCCACGTCCAGAAAGGCCTAGCTTTTACAGTAAATTAGAGCGCGAAATTCCCTATTTTATCCAACGTACTTATGGAATAAAGCCTGGTATTTCAGGCCTTGCACAAGTTATGAATGGTTATGATGAAAGTGTTGAAGATGTAAGAAACAAAATTGCTTGGGATTATTCTTATGTACTTTCAATGACACGCTTTTCAACCTGGCTTGTGATGGAGTTTGATATTGTGCTTAAGACGATTAAAGTCGTGGTGTTGGGCAAAGGGCAATAGCATTGCAAAATGCAACAAGTAAATAAACTTCTGTTGCATTTTGCTATAATTCTTATCAGTTAACTTGTAACTAATTGAAATATTAATATATTAATTTTGGCATTGTATTTGGTTGTAATTAATCATAGTCACAAAGAGGATTAGATTATGAACAACCAACTACCAACAAAAGAACAAGACAACACACTAACAATTGAACTTCCTCACGATTTTTCAGGCTTGAATGTCGACAAATATCGCGAACATTTTGAGTGTTTCGCGGCAACGCAACACGATGCTATTGTACTTGATTTTAGTAACACGGAGTTTATTGATTCATCGGGTATTGGCGCCATGGTTTTTTTGTTTAAACGAATTGAAAAGCGTGGCATCTCAATGATGGTAATGGACGTTACGGGTCAACCTGAAAAGTTAATGAAGCTGTTACGTGTCGACTCTACTATTCCATTTATTACTTCTGCTCCACTCATTTAATAGAGGCCGTACTATGGATAAGTTCTTGTCTCTTGTTTGCGCAATTGGCCTTTGTTCTGGTTGCTCTTCTTGGCCTGAAGAAGGACGAGGGGGCTGGGCAGAGATTTACCATCCGGATGCGCCAATCAGCACAAATGGATTTGAAAATGCACTACCATTTCAAGTAATGAATGAGTTTGAACATTTATCGTTGAAGCTCGAATGGTTGAAAAATCGTGGTATTAAGCATTGCATGCCTGGCCAAGTTTACCAAGCAGAATTAATGTTGACACGAATTAATCGCACGCTTTCGGCAGAAATGTATGCTGAGGCTCAACTTGATCTCCGTTCGTTTTATCACCAATTACATCAACTGGAAAATCATTTTGAACGGGTAATTAGTAATACCCATTGCGTGAGTGAAAACAAAACAGATGACACAAAATTGATTAAGAAACTCGAAGAATTATTGAACAGTGATAATCAATTTGCTTTTGATAGTTTTGAAGTCACCCCTAAGTATCGTATTCGGTTAGCGCAAAGTGCTGAATTACTCAAAATGTCACCCGAAACTCAAGTGTTATTAGTCGGTCATACGGACATTAAAGGTAGCAAAATCAGCAATTTTGAACTTGCTTACAAACGGGCTGAAAGCGTGAAAAGTTGGTTGACCTTGTATGGCGTAAGGCCCGAGCTTGTGAGCACATTGGCACAAGGCGCGCTGCTTCCATTTACAGATGAGGAAGAGAGTGCGCAGAAACAGCATTCAGATCGCCGAGTCAGTGCTTATATTTTATCTACATCATCAAGAGCGGCAGAGCTAACTAAGGTAAAGCCGCTTAGTGAATGGACAAGTAAACTAGAACAGCAGGAGTAATGATTATGAAATCACTTATCTACCTAATATTACTCTTTTTCATAGCGACTGGGCTTGCAGATGAAAGCAACGAAGAATCGGTAATTGAAGTCGGTAATAAAGTGTATTTCAATGTTCCAGGTGAAGCTGAGTTCGATAATCCATTTGAAGTAGATGACAAAGGTTTTGTTGATTTACCTGAAATAGGTAAAGTTAAATTAGCAGGAAAAACACCGAAGCGAGCTGAAGCTGAAGTTAAAATGAAACTGGCAGGTGTTTATAAAGCTTTGAGTAAATTTTACTTAGAGGTACGTGCACGTGACTTGTTAGTGACCGTACTTGGCTATGTAAATAACCCGTCTCAAGTGAGTATTCCAACGAATGGCAATATTCAAATGGTTATTGCCAAAGCTGATGGAATTAAGCCAGGTGCACAGTTAAACAAACTGCAAATCCACCGTGATGGCACAACCCTTACATTTGATTACAAAGCGTATCTTGATAGCGGCGATTTAGCCTTACTACCTAAACTACGCTCAGGAGATACAGTGTTTGTTCCAGTGTCACCACTACTAGGTAATGTGCAAGTTGATTTTGATTCACAAACACTCTCAAGTGCAGGTGATGCTTATGGTCAAACTCAAGCTGTAACCTTGTTTGGTGAATTACATAGTCCTGGCAGTTTTTCATATAAACCTGATATGAATATTATTGATGCATTAATGCGTGCAGATGGCGTAACGCGCTATGCGGATGTCACTAAGATCCGCGTTATCCAAAATAATCAGCCAACTATTTTTGATTTAAAACATTACTTAGATTCAGGAGATACCAGTTTATTACCAAAAATAGATGCGGGAACGACCATTTTTGTGCCAATTATGGTCGATGATGTAAATACTACTGCACGAACAGTTTATGTTATGGGTGAGGTACATAATCCGGGAGCATTCGAAATAAGTAGCGATATAGGTTTTCTTGATATTTTAGCGAATGCAGGCGGTCCAACACGCTTTGCAGAAACTCGTCAGATCAAAATACTCACATCTGCAGGCAAGAATGTTCTCTTTGATTTACAAGCTTACAGCGAAGGATATAGCTCCATGTCAATCCCAAATATAGCCCCTGGAGATGTCATTTTTGTACCTGAAAAAACGGATTTAAATGAGAAGAGCTGGCTTAAGGTGGCGCCTACTCGTGCAGTAAAAATTATGGGAGCAATTCATCATCCTGGGCGTTATGAGTGGAGTAATGAAATGGACTTTACTGATTTATTTGCTCATGCAGGCGGTCCGACAAAAAGTGCCAATGTAAATGACATTAAGATTATTCGCCAAGGTCAGTTGTTGCAACGTTTTAGCTTAGATGAATATGCAAATAGTGAAGACAATAACTACCCATTACCAAATATCATTGCTGGCGATACGATTATTGTTGAAGAATTACCACATGATCCGAAAGACAATAAATCTCAGTGGGTTCGCCAAGACGCAAAAAGCTCAATTTACATACTTGGTCAAGTGGGAGCTCCAGGTCGCTATGCTTTTGATAAATCTCTTCATTTTTTAGATATTATCTCAGCGGCCGATGGTCCAACAAATGATGCAGACTTACGAAATATCCGGATCACTCATCGTAATGGCACGCAATCTCGCGTGAGTAAACTCAATTTAGCACTTTACTTTGAAACAGGGGACGAAACACTATTTCCGCGCGTATTACCTGGTGACACCATTTTTGTGCCAGAAAAAAGCAAAGACTGGTTGCGCCAACCTAAAGATCAAGTGGTGCGTATCATGGGGGCAATTAAGCAACCGGGCCGTTATAGCTTTGACGATTCAATGACCCTGCTTGATATATTAGCAGAGGCGGGTGGACCAACATCTAATGCTCTAATAAGTAAAATCGTTGTAATTAATCATGGCTGTTGTAAGGAACAATCTCGTCGCTTTGATTTAGAGAAATTTATCAAGCAGCCAAATTCAGCCAATGTACCATTACTGAGAGCTGGTGACACTGTGTACATTCCAGACCAAGGGCAAGACTTCGCACAACGTGCAAAAGATTCATTGGTCGATATATTAACGATAATTGCACTGGCGGTGAGCCTATGAAAATTATTCCCAAACAGTATCAAGAGTTAGAAGTTATTTTTGATGCAATTAATCGAGAAAATGCACGCTGTATTGCGTTTGCTTCTCCATATGGACACGCTGGGGCTACCTCTCTCGCTGTAAGTGTGGCAAGGCGCTTAAGTGGTCGTAATGAACGAGTGTTAGTAATCGATTTAAATACTTTCCATCCAATGTCTGACAAGGACTTGATAAGCATGCCAAACTCTTTGGCAAAATGGTCTTTTGTTGATATTAGTTGCCAATTGAATGCGCAAGTGATTGATAATTTTTACTTCTTAAGTATTACTCAGCTACAAGATTTGACCTTAGTACGTGAAAAGGATGTATTCAACACAGCCATTTTGATGCTAAAACAAGAGTTTGATTATATTTTGTTTGATATGTCACCGATTTGTAAAAAGCATCATGCGAATTTTCCTCTGCATTTAATAATTTCGGTTACAGATTTACTGTTATTAGATATTTCGCTTGGTAAAACGACACAAGACACGTTAGATGCTGTAATTAATGAACTAGAGCAAGTAAATTGTAAACGTTATGAAATCGTAGTAAGTCAGATCTTTATGCCTCCCTTAGGTGATTGTTTAATTAAGAGTATCAATAGGCGATGTTATAAACTACCAAAACTGAGGCAATTTTTAACTAATTTAGTTAACAAACAGCATTGGTTATTCACTGGAGTATAACTATGAATGTATTGTTTTATCGTCGTTTCAGTTTAATCTGGTCAACTTTACATTCGGTGCGAGAAACGCTATTGACGCTGTTGGCTAAACTCGATGTTGAAAGTGAAGAGATTGATAACACAGGCTTAGTAGTGACGGAATATCTGACGAATTTAATACGTCATAGTGAAGGAGAAGATCAGGCTGTGACGTTAGTGATTGGTCGTACTTTAAATGCTATCAGGATTGAACTTGTTGACCCAACAGACTACTTTCATCCTACATTGTCTCGGTCGCATGCTACAGATATTGTTGATGGTGAGCTGCGTGAGGGAGGAATGGGACTTGCCTTGATAGCTCATTACTTTCCTGACTTTAATTATGTTTCTGAAGAAGGAAAAAATCATTTTAGTTTTGCGTTGTCACTTAAAAAAATTAAAAATCGAATTGTAATAATTGATGATGAAAATGCTAGTTTACAGCTGATCAAAGCGTTTTTAGAAAATGAATATGAATGTCATGCATTCACAGATGAGCATGATGCTTATCAGTATTTAATGTCACACAATGTTGACCTTTTACTTATTGATATGAACTTAAATGCAATGTTAGCTGATGAATTTATATCTAACATTAAACAATTAGAGCATCTAAATAATATAGGTATAGTCGTGATTTCGGGTGATAGCAGCCGAGAAACTATGCTCAAAGCACATTTATGCGGAGTAGATGATTATTTGATAAAACCTGTTAAAAAACAGCAACTTGAATTAGTGTGTGAACGGGTTAAAAGTCGCTGTGTTTCACGTTCGGTTAGTAATGCTTGCACGGGTAATTCGGGTAAAAATACGGTGATAAATTGCGGCCAATTTAAAGTTATCCCGTATGGGAATGTGGTAATAGGGAGCGGTGGTGATGTGTTAATTCATCACACTACGGATAACAAGAACATTGTTTTCTTTGGTGATGTGATGGGACATGGAGCAACGGCAAATCGTGTTGCATTACAACTCAAGGGGTTTATAAAAGGGTTATTACAGTCCTCTTACCATTCGCTTGACGTATTTGTTAACTTTTTTGCGACGAGCATAGTTCAACAAGACTTTATGCAGCAAAGCCTCGTTACCTTTATTGCATTGGAAATATCGGGGGATCAGATCCGACTTGTTAATGCAGGACACCCCCTTCCGATCGTAATATCCAAAATACAAGGAGTGCGAAGTGTGTGCACATCCCAGCCTTTAGTAGGGCTTGTTTCAAACTATGTATATCAAAGTGAATTGATCCCCTTCTTGACAGGAGAATCATTGCTCTTAGCGACAGATGGTTTCTTTGAAAACCATGAAAATTATGATGAACTAACACAATTAGTGAATGCGGTATACAGTACTTCAAGTCTTGAAAACTTATCTGACACAAATGACTTTTGGTACAAAAGTTTACCTAGATTATCAAAAGAAATTGACGATTCGTCTCTCCTGGTACTTAATTAGAAAGGGATTTGTTAAATGTGATCAGGAGGTTGCCTATGCCAAATAAGATTTTAATTGTTGAAGATACAGAATCACTTGCGCTTTTGTACCAGTCTTACCTGATCCCAACAGGCATGCACTCGGATATTGCGTTTACAGGGCAAGAAGCGCTTAATTATTTGGAAAAGAATAAACCCGATTTGATCATGCTGGATGTGATGCTACCGGACATGAGTGGCATGGATATTCTAGCACAGCTTTCCGTTAATGACCGTCCCAAAGTGGTGGTATTAACAGCTCATGCTAGTAAAGAAATGGCTGTTGATGCGATTCATTATGGTGCCGCAGACTTTATTGAAAAACCCGTTGATGCAGAGCGCTTTCGTATTACTGTTAACAATGCTTTGAAACTCAATTCACTAAGTAAAACGGTAGAAAAATATCAATCTCGTTATGAAAATGGTCGCTTTTGTGAACTAATTGGCACTTCGGCACCGATGCAAACGGTATATCAAATCATTAGCAATTCAGCAAAAAGTAAAGCCACTGTGTTTATTACTGGTGAAAGTGGAACAGGTAAAGAGCTTTGTGCACGCGCAATTCACCAATGTAGTGACCGCAGTAAACACCCCTTTATAGCGATTAATTGTGCTGCAATCCCAAAAGATCTGATTGAAAGTGAAATATTTGGTCATGTAAAAGGCGCATTTACAGGAGCGACTAACAACCGTGAAGGTGCGGCAGGGATGGCTGATGGTGGTACGCTATTTCTTGATGAACTGTGTGAAATGGATTTAAACCTACAAAGTAAACTATTGCGCTTTATACAAACGGGTTGTTTCCAAAAAGTAGGTAGCGAACAACTGCAACAAGTGAATGTACGTTTTGTATGTGCGACTAACCGCGATCCATGGCAGGAGGTACAAGCTGGGCGCTTTAGAGAAGATTTATATTATCGCTTATATGTTATACCTGTGCAGTTGCCTCCGTTGCGCCAACGGGGTCGGGATGTCATTCAAATTGCAGAAGCGTTATTTGCACGTATTGCAAAAGAAGAAGGGCAAGCGTTTGATGGATTAAGTGATGATGCAAAACAACACCTAATGTCTTATAGTTGGCCTGGAAATGTGCGTCAACTGGAAAATATGATTCGTAATACGGTGGTGTTGAATAATACCGCATGGATAGAAAAACAGATGTTTCCCCCTTTTCCACAAAGTCACGTGTCGCAAGAACCCTTTATGGATGAGAGCATGAGTGTGTCTGAGCAACTATCTACGCCTAGTTTTGAAACCAATAATTTACTTAGAAGCTCAGATATAGAGCCTTTATGGCTAGTTGAAAAACGCTACATTGAAAAGGCAATAGCAGCGTGTAACGACAATGTACCAAAAGCAGCAGCATTATTAGATATCAGTCCATCTACAATCTACCGCAAAATGAAAACATGGGAGCAAATGTCTGCACAGCTCTATTAGTTTAAATAAAGTTTAATTAACTGAATATATTGTGATTTTCCTGCATAGAATTGATGAAGTTGGCTGGTTGCATTTTTGACCAGATAATTACGCTCTTGCTGGCTCATTAAAAGCGCCTCTCTTAATTTACTCACCAATGCTTGGTGCGATTGGTCGTCCGTTAATAGTCCAGTGTGGTTGTTTATGATAACAGAATCGATAGCACCTACTGCATTTGCGATACATAACACTTTATTGTCAATAGCTTCAAGCAAGACCATAGGTAACCCTTCCTCTCTAGAACAAATTACTAATATATCAACGTGCTGCCATAATTTTTGAGTCGATTTATGACCATGAAAAAGCGTATTGTTCGAAGCTTTTTTTTGTAACTCAGCGATCATAGGTCCATCGCCATAAAGGTGAAATTTAATGTTCTCTTGATGTTGAAAATGAGTGGCCAATTTAATAAAACGTTCGGGTGCTTTTTCATATGCTAAACGTCCAACAAAAGCGATATTCAGTTGTTTTTCGGGCTCTTTTGGATGTGGGTTTTTAGGCAAGATAAAATTAGCAATAAACTGGCCATTTTTAACCTTACTTTTGAGTTGATTTGCCACGACTAAGTTTTTTGAAAAGCCGCTGGTTATTTGGTCGAGCCAATTATAGAGCCTTATTCTGCCCGAACCTTTTTCGCCAGCATGATAGGTGGAAATACAAGTGTGACCAGTTATTTTACATGTAAGTCTACCAATAATACCTGCTTTGTAACCATGGGTATGTAATACATAGTTGTCACTATGTTTGAGGAAATGAAAAAGATCTAATGCACTACCGCCTAAACATTGATAAGGGCAGTTAAGCTCTGTCAATAAATCATAGAGCTGATGATTGAGATGATCTTGATAAAAAAGAACACTTGTAGGCACATGTTTCGATTGCATCAATTTAACTAATTCAATAATGTGCGATTCAATGCCGCCAAATAGGCTAGAATCTAGAAAGAGTACAAGATTTCGCATATTTATCTCCTCTAAAAGGAACCCTATGTTTAACCAAACAACCATAAAACAACTGGAAGCCGATGTTGGCCAAGAAGTACTGATCAAACTTTTTGCCGTTTTTGCTCAAGAAGCGACAAAACTAACCGAGCAACTTATGGCTTGCACATCTCTTGATGAAGAATGTGTACGTTTAAGCCATAGCCTTAAAAGCTGCGCTCGTTCCTATGGTGCGGATCAGCTAAGTGCTCTTGCTGAAACCCTTGAAAATCTTGCAAAAAATAACGATGCAAGCTTCTTTAATGAACGTGCGCTTTTAGGTGGCATACTGGATGCGACCATGTCTGCAATGCCAATGCTTTAATGCACTTTTGCATTTAGGCTTAAAGAGTGCTCATTAGTGTTGGGTAACCACTGTTCAATAATATGTTTAAGCTGAGATTTATTATGCTTTCCGATTGATTGTTCTTTTTCTATGGCGCGTAAATCCATGGCCTCAAATGCATCTGGAGTGAGACATACATCAAAAAACTTGTAGCCTAAGATATGCATAGCCTGGTCAAGTTGCTCTGTGGCAGCAAGTTGGTCAACAGGGCTATGTTCAGGCGTTAAGTTTTCAATAAAGATGCGACAACCAGTGGTATTACATAATGCTTTTTGAATATCCCATAACATTAAGGGCGGCATTACACTGGTTAATAAACTACCAGGACCTAATAAGATTAAATCAGCACAGTTTATTGCCTCAATGGCTTGCTGGTTAGCACTGACCTGTTTGGATAAACGCATGTTATTAGGAAAATGACTAAGTGTGTCAATATTGCATTCACCAAAAACCTCCTCTCCTGTAGAGGTTGTAGCAACTAAATCAACAGGCGTATTTGTCATTGGCAAAATAGTATGTTCAACCCCTAACATGCTAGAGAAAATTTTAACTGCATCGTTTGCGTTGTGTGTAATTTGGCACAGTGCGCACAGTAGAATATTGCCAAAACTGTGACCCTTCAAATCATTGTCTAATTCAAAGCGTTGTTCGGACAAGATTGATAACATCTGGTCTTGGCAGGCTAACGCACTAACGCAACGGCGAATATCACCTAAAGCAATTTGACTTGGGTCTTGACGCAAACGTCCGGTGCTGCCGCCGTTGTCAGTTGTAGTTACGATTGCTGTCAGTGCACAAGGTATGTTTTTTAAAGCGCTTAACACTTGCGATAGACCATGTCCCCCGCCAATACACACAATATTCATATTTCGCCCCCCCATCGGTGTGTATTGAAAAGGATTCAAATTGTGTACCAAGATATAAAACGCGAAAACTAGGGAAAACATTAATTTTTATTTGCATTTTGCAATGCAGCTTGCGGGGTCATTCGCTAAACTTAATTTTAACCTTCGACCAAAACTCACAAAGAGGTGTCATGGGAAAACTTAGTGCCAATGCTACATTGCAATTACTAGAAGATCTTATTAGCAGTAAAAATGCATTTGAATTACTGATTAAATTGCAAATAGGCCTTCAGCCTATTGTCAGATTTTCAGAGATCTTGATTTTGACCCAAGATCATTCGCAACTGTGTGCTGTGGCAAGCACTTACGAACCCTTATCGGGGGCGTGTTTATTTAATAAAGAAGAGCTTTTTGAAAGCGGTTTTGAAGAACAGATATTAGTGGTCAATAACACTGAGTTACCAGCAGATTGGCAATTACCAAACACAGGTAATAAAGCGGCTTTAATTCCCATTAATTTTGCTGGGCGGAAAGGTATATATATATTATTTTTGACGGAAGAGATGGTTGATGATTCACAGGTAAAAAGTAATCTAATGGCTAGTCTTATCGTTTTTCGTCTAGCTTTTTATCAATTAGATCAACAACATCAAACTTCCCAAATGCTACTCGACCGAACTTTTGCGCTAACGCAGAGCCAGCAACGGTTTCAAGCTTATGCCGAACTTGCTTCTGATTGGTTTTGGGAAACGGATGAAAGCATGTGCTTTACCTATCTTTCTTTTACTGAACAAAGTAAACCCAGTAACTTTGAGAACTTTTTATACAAAAGTCCGTTAAATATTCGCAGTGACAGCGAAAGTACTCAATGTAAAAAGTGGGAACACTTTTTACATCTTGTGCGTAAACATTTAGACATTATTGATTTTGAGTTTGAGGCAATAAACAACCAAGGTCACACGGTTTGGATATCAATCAGTGGTAAAGCAAAATTCAATGTGGACAATAGCTTTGCGGGGTATTTGGGCATCGCTAAAGACATCAGTTTCTCTAAGCAGCGTGAATCAGATTTAAAAATGGCTAAAGAGAAAGCTGAAAGTGCTAACGCTGCAAAATCACATTTTCTTGCTGTTATGTCTCATGAAATTCGTACGCCGATGAATGCAATTCTGGGTATATTAGAGTTACTTGAAGACACAGACCCGAATGATAAACAACGCGAGTTAATTGAATTTATGCGTGGCAGTGCCCAGTTGTTGCAGGGGGTTATCAGTGATACATTGGACTTTGCAAAAATTGAATCAGGCACCCTTGCATTAGAAAGTAGTAATATTAATTTTCATAAGCTAATCAAGAATTTAGTTCAGCAATTCGAAACCCAAGCGATAAAAAAAGGCATCCATTTTAATGCTATTGTGGGTAATGGTGTACCCGAGCAGATTAATACCGATGGTGTTCGTTTGTCTCAGGTCTTACTTAATTTGTTGGGAAATGCATTCAAATTTACCTTAACGGGAGAGGTTTGCCTTGCGGTTAATCGCAGTGATACCGAATTGTTGATATCGGTAAAGGACAGCGGCATAGGTATCGAGCAAAGCCAAGTAGATAGTTTGTTTGAACCGTTTTCACAGTTGCATGATAAACAAATTGGTCGACAGCAAGGAGTTGGTCTTGGTTTAAGTATCACTAAACGCTTGCTTGAATTGATGAATGGGAAAATAGAATGCCACAGTGAAATTGGTGTGGGCACTGAATTTTCTGTTGCTATTCCATTGCAGTTGGAAGTAACCGATGAAAACCCAGAAGGGTTGGAATCTAAAAATATCAGTACACCGAGTTATCATATTTTGGTCGCTGAAGATAACCCAGCAAACCAATTTATCATTAAAGCTATTTTGGAAAAACGCAACCATACAGTGTCACTTGCGGATAATGGTGAGCAAGCTGTTGCCGCAGTTAAAAAATCGCAATTTGATTTGGTGCTAATGGATATGGTGATGCCTGTAATGGATGGTGTAGTAGCGGCACGCACGATAAGAACAGAACTTGGCAGAATGGCACCGCCTATCATCGCGTTGACTGCAAATGCTGGGTTAGCTGACAAAACCAAATGTTTAAATGCGGGCATGTTGGATGTACTGACAAAACCATTAAACAGCGCTTTGTTAGACGAAAAAATAAGGACCCTTGTCGGGACGTAGCATGCACATTAATTAGCTCTGTTAGTGATTGCGTTTAACCTAGCAGAGTAGATCTAAAGCAAAATCATTTGAACACCCATACCTTAATTTTCATCTAGTTATGGTTCAGCATATTCTTCCTTAAGTTGTTGTAAAATGCGTTCTTGCTGTTTAAAGCTAAAGATCACTTTACGGCGGTAATCGATAGAACGATAGAACAGTTCTAAATCTATAAAGGGTCTCATAGCTTTTAATTTCTGGTCGATTGAAAACTGCTGTTGAGCGTTACGCATATCATATCTCCAAATTTGCTCTTCAATTCTCTAAAGCAAAATATGACCCAAATTTAACCTGTTGAATTTCTTTTACTAATATTTTCGTGAAGGGCTGTAAATTGATTTTGCAATGCAAAATGCAAAAAATTTAAGAGGACATACTAAAAATAAGATAAGTTGATATGCAATTAAAACGTCTAAGTTAAGCTTGTATTTATATCTATAATAACGATAAAAAGGAATTTATATGCACCATGTGATACAAGTAAAAAGCTTTAACACGCAGAGGTGCTCATTGCGTGACGGGATGTGTTCAGGGAATAACTGATAGATATAATTTAAGGAATGTTCTTTTTGAGTTTTACTAAGCGAGTTTACATCTTACTGGGGATGAATCTATCTAAATATCTTTCAATAAAAACACTCTAAAGAAGAGGGTACGTTGCACTAGCAAAATCATGATTATAATTGTACTAGCTCAGACTTGATCTGACAGTTACCCGTTTTTCAATCGGTGACTGTCAGTTTAGATTTGAGCTAAATTCTTTTCTGCCCAAATGCGTTTTCCATCTTCTAATGTTGCCAATGGCGTTCTGCCACAGCACATTTTTCCTTGATGAGTTCGGTCATTATTGTAATAAACCATCCATTCGTCCAGATCCTTTTGTAATTCTTCTAACGAGCTATACAGCTTTTTACGGAACGTTACCTGATAAAACTCATTCAATATCGTCTTATGGAATCGCTCACAGATACCGTTTGTCTGCGGTGACATGGCTTTTGTTTTTGTGTGATCGATATCATTAATCGCCAGATATAACTGGTAATCGTGATGCTCGACTTTACCGCAATACTCTGTACCTCTGTCTGTGAGTATTCGCAGCATTGGCAGCTCATGCTGCTCGAAGTAAGGTAGAGCTCTATCGTTCAGTATGTCCGCTGCTGTAATTGGCTTTTGGTGGTGTAGAGCTTCGCGAATGCTACTTTGCTGTACGTATCAACGAACGTTTGCTGGTAGATACGTCCAACACCTTTGAGATTACCCACGTAAAATGTATCTTGTGAGCCAAGGTATCCAGGGTGAGCTGTTTCGATTTCTCCGCAAGCTTCATCATCGTTTTTCTTTTTCTCAAGCGCTGCGATTTGGCTGTCAGTTAAGATAATGCCTTCGTTAGCTACTTTGTCTTCTAAGGCTTTCAGCCGTTTCTTTAAGTTCTCTAAGTCATGGCGTAACCATATTGAACGAACACCACTGCCAGATACGAACACACCTTGCTTCCTAAGCTCGTTACTGGTTCTGTGTTGGCCGTGGGCTGGATAATCCACTGCATACTTGATTACGGCTTGTTCTGTTACTTCATCAACTCTGTTTTTGATGTTTGGCGACCTACGACTTTTATCAATTAACGCATCAAGTCCACCATCTTCTACTAGCTCTTGATATCGATAAAATGTGTCTCGTGAAACGCCCATGACTTTACAGGCTTTAGAAACTTTACCTAATTCTTCAGCAAGATTAAGTAAACCAGTTTTGTGTTTTATAATTGGGTTGTTAGTATGCAACATGAGAGTTACCACCTTTTTGGTTGTTTTGATTTAAGATTCAGCACCTTTATCAAAACGGGTAACTCTCAATTTTTCAAATCGAAATGTCAGATCAAGTCGAGACTAATTCATTATAATGATTCAAAAAACGCGATTTCAAACTCTGTGCCTTTGCCTAACTCGCTATTTACAGTCACCTTTGCATTATGCTGTTGTAGAATACTATAAGAAATAGCCAAACCCAGTCCGGTGCCTTCACCTGGTGCTTTGGTTGTAAAAAATGGGGTGAAAATATCCGCCAAATGCGAAGGGTCAATACCTTCTCCTTGATCTTTTACCGTTACAATTATCTTATTTCGATCTTTTTTACTGCTTATTGTAAGTGTACCGCCCTCTGGCATTGCGTGCTTGGCATTTACAAACAGGTTTATAAATACTTGCTGTAATTTCCCTGCGTTGCCAAGAATACTTGCTTCGGATAGTAGATCTTTAACTACCTGATGTTGATATTTGAATTCGTTACTCACCACATTCAGTGACTTTTCAATCACCAAGTTTAAATCAATGCTGTCGAGTTCATCATTGTCCATGCGTGAAAAAGTACTTAAATCAGACACTATGTCTCTTACCCTGATAAGCCCTTGCACGGATGCAGCAAGAATATCTTCACTATCTGTTAGTAAAAAATCACCGTCTAGAGTCTGCCAATGGCCCAGCATTTGCTTAACTTTGCTTTGATTGTCTAGGTTGGTATTTGTTAGTGGTGAAACAATTTCTGAAAAATCATTAAAATAATCTCGCATGGTATCAAGGTTACTTAGGACGAATCCAATGGGGTTATTAATTTCATGTGCTACTCCGGCAGCTAATTGCCCGAGCGATGCCAACTTTTCTTGTTGCAGTAATTGTTGCTGTGTTTGTTCTAACATTTTATTACTGGTTTCAAGCTCGATTAAGCGCTCTTGCAGCGTTTCTTCAGCTCGTTTACGTTCAAATGCCACTGCTAACATACTGCGAGAAGATTCCAACGTTTGTAGCTTTACAATATTGATATCTTCTTGCGATTCGTAAAGTAATATGACAAGGCCAACCGCTTTACCTGACGGTAAATCAAGGGTATAAACAGGAACAATTACGCTATAGACAAAGTGTGCGTTTGCATCTTTAGAAATTTCGCTATGCTCAAATATTTGTGATTCGTTTTCATTCAAAACGTGATGATAGAGTTTGTTGTGATTAAGCTGACTCAGTACCTCTTTAAGGTGCTTTGCTAAAATCTTAGATTCTCGTTCGGACGCTTGGCAATAAGATTGAAATTGATGCAACGAAAGATCCCCATGAATTTCCACAAAAAAATTGTGTGCAACACTTATAAAATTGTTTGTACGCTCTAGGTAATTTGAAATAATTTTGTGTAAATTGGGTTGTCGCCATGTTTCAGCTAGTAAACCAGTTAAAAATTCAAGCTGTTCCTGCTGAGAAGCGATTTCTTGCTTTGTAAGGTTAACCGCTTCTTCTTTCTGGTAGAGCTCTCGAGAAGAGTCTTCAAGTTGCTTTTCGGCCTCTTTGCGCGCCAAGCGTTCGCGCATTAAAATACGCTCTAGTGCGTCGATTTTGCCCTGGGCGTTAAAATTATTCATTAAATGTTATTTCAATTTCACAACAATCAGCACCTTGGTGCATACAGCTATTCTGCGAGACAGAGACTGATTCTTTAAAGTGTTTTGCGGCACCAAGGATTAGACCCTCAGACAAAAAACAAAGCTTACGAGGTGAACGGTAAAGCATGGTTAAGTTATCACCAGAATCTCCTCCGTAGCTAAATTCAGGTAATTGCGCTTCTTTATCAAGCTTTTTAACTTCAACGTGAATCAGCTCATCTACCATCATTAAAAATGTGCGAAGAGAAGGTGCATTTTGAGCTTCATCAGGTGCCAGAGACATCAATAGTGGGAATAAGTACTCACCAAAAGTCCTAACTAGGTCGGGAATGGGAACTTCAAGTTGTTCTGATAAGTAACCGATAATGGCGAAAAGTTCAACGTCTTGGTACTGCTTGGTTGAGGTATAGATCCCATGCGACTCAAGTGTATTGTTGGTCAGCGCTTCATCCCATAATTGATAACCATGGTTTTCTTCTACAAATTCCTGTAGTGCATTAAAAATTGCTCCCTTCATTTTGTCCTCTTTTTAAGCATAATCAGGTTGATCAATTTAAAAAATAGTGTCACTTTTTAGTTAAGGCAATGTTTTTATAATAAATAGCGAAATCGCACAGCTCGGGCATGGTGATGACAGACAAGTTAAAATTAATGATTGTTGATGACGAAGTAGAAGTGCTGAATGCTTTGAAAAGGCTGTTCAGAAAAGACTATGACGTTGACATTTTTAGTGATCCCGAGCTTGCGGTGAAACAGCTGGTTGATACCACTTACGCGGTAATTGTCTCAGATATGAAAATGCCAAAAATGTCGGGCGCACAGCTATTGTCAAAAGCATTTGAAATTTGTCCTGATACTGCGCGCATTTTATTGACGGGCTATTCTGATATTGATTCCACCGCAATGGCGATAAACCAAGGTAAGATTAACAATTATGTCAGTAAGCCTTGGAGTAACGATGAGCTTAGGAATGTGGTGTTGCAAGCCGCCGAACAGTTTCAACTAAAGCAATCGGTACAACGGTTAGAAGTTGAATTAAAACTGAAAAACGATTTGTTAAAACAGCAAAATTTAGAACTAGAAAGCAAGGTGGAAGAACGTACGTTATCGCTTTCTATCCTTAATGAGAAATTGAAATCAGCCAATAACCGTCAACGTAGTTTATTTTATGATGTCATTGAGATGATTAATTTGATCATAGAAGATACCACTGGTGGCGGAGAAGGGCATGTTAAGCGAGTTGCCAGTCACTGTCGTATGCTTGCAATAGCGATGGGGCTTGAAAAAAACCAAGTAACGCAAGTGTATTTAGCGGGATTAATGCATGAAATTGGCAAAGTATCACTGACCGATAATTTAGCAAAAAGCATTGAAAATGAGCTTTCTCGAGCCGAGCTAACTGAAAAACAAAACCATGCAGTTAAAGGCGCTGAAATATTACAAACAGTACCGCACTTAAAAATGATTGGTACAGCTGTAAAACATCAATATGAACGCTTTGATGGCAGTGGTGTACCAGACCATCTAATAGGTTCTAATATACCATTAGCTTCTAGGATTTTAACTGTAGTAAACGAATTCGACAAATTGGTACTTGGCCGTATCAGTACACAAAAACTGTCGCAACCACAAGCCATAGATTTTTTAAAGAAAGAGAGTAAGACCTTTTTTGATCCGGAAATTGTCGACGTATACATCAAGCTACTTAATAGTGAAATTTCGCTTGAGCATCATAATATAGATTTATGTGTCGGAGTGGAGATGCTAGAACCAGGTATGCACTTAAGCCAAGACCTACTTAACAAACAAGGTGCAGTGGTACTGACGCAAGGTACTGAGATTACTCCCACAGTGATAGCTAAACTAAAAGCCTATGAAAAAGAATGGCGTTACATTTTTAATATCTTCGTGCACTAATGTCTTCTACCACACAATCCTGTTTCGAAATATGTTTAAGTGCCAGTGTAAATATTGGCACTTAAACGTGCCTATTTGTTGAACTATCGCGTTAGATACATTTTAATTTCTTGTGGTTAACATTTAAATAACCTGGTGTGTCAAAATGTGACCAAAAACACACTTTCTTACCGAAAACAGGCGATTTGCAGCCCATCCTATTTCTTTGAGCGTTAAACTATTTCTCACTTTCTTGCGACTAATTTCTAACTATAGTCAAGCACGTTGTTTGCGAAAAAATAAAATAGGGAACGCAATGAACATTACAATTCGGGCTTTAAAAAATCCGGCGGGGGTAGCGATATTTGTCACCTTGTGCTTGGTATTAGGAATAGTTAGTTTTACAAAACTACCTATTCAACTATTTCCAGATATTGAACGACCTCAAATTACCATTTTTACCAGTTGGCGACAGGCGTCACCTGCGGAAATGGAATCTGAAATTCTTGAGCCACAAGAAGATGTATTGCAAGGCTTACCTGGGCTTACCAGTTTAAGAACGTTTGCCAACTCAGGGTCGTCGTTCGTTAACTTAACTTTCACTCTCGATACCGATATGGATAAAACCTTGATCGAGGTGATTAGTCGCATGAACCGTGTGCCACCGCTGCCACGCGATGTAAATCCGCCGGTGATTAGCTTGGGCGGCTTTAATGGCGGTGCACCAGCACTTACTTATTTCTTCTTACAAGCATTACCGGGCAATGATAAGCCGATTGGTGAATATGCTACGTTTTTTGATGACACCAT
This sequence comes from Pseudoalteromonas sp., assembly GCF_041629635.1. Classification (GTDB taxonomy): domain Bacteria; phylum Pseudomonadota; class Gammaproteobacteria; order Enterobacterales; family Alteromonadaceae; genus Pseudoalteromonas. Next base: position 34,169 of record NZ_JBFKMX010000001.1, read on the forward strand.
TCGCCCACGCTTAGAAAGCATTCCGGGTGTAGCACGTGTGCAATTACAAACAGGTAACTCAAGTGAGCAATTACAAATCGAATTTGATGCATATCGCGCTGCGGAGCTTGGCATCAATTTAACTCGCGTAAGCAATTTAATTGGTTCGGCTAATGATGCGTCGGGTGGGTATGCGGATATTGGCCGGCGCCGTTATACGCTGCGTTTTGCAGGTCGCTTTGATCCAACACAGTTAGGTAACTTAGTGCTTGAATGGCGCGATGGTAAGCCAATTAAACTAAGTGATATTGCAGAAATTAAAGTGACGCGAGACCAAGATAATGGCAGCGCGGTACAAAATGGTAACCCTGCGATGTCAGTGCGTATTGACCGTGAAAGTGGCGCAAATGTACTAGCCACCCTTGAACGAGTTAAAGCGGAAGTTGATAAAATTCGCAGCCAAGTACTTGAGCCGCAACAACTTACAATGCATCAGTCGTTTGATGCCTCAGTCTTTATCTACCGTGCGATTAATCTTGTATCAAGTAATTTAGTGCTTGGTATTTTACTCGCAGTGGGCGTTTTATGGTGGTTCCTACGTCAGCGCAGAGCCACTTTGATTGTGGCAATGGCTATTCCAATTTCAATTATGACGACCTTTATTGTGCTTAACATTACAGGGCGTTCGCTTAATGTGATATCACTGGCGGGTTTAGCTTTTGCAACGGGTATGGTACTGGATGCTGCAATTGTGGTGCTTGAAAACATTGTTAGGCTTAAAACCCAAGGTTTGCGTGCTGATAAAGCCGCAGCGAAAGGCACTCAGTTGGTCTCAGGTGCCTTGATGGCCTCAACGGCAACTACCATAGCGATTTTTATTCCGGTTATTTTTTTACGCGATGTGGCTGGACAGTTCTTTGCGGATTTAGCGCTCACCATTGCGATTGCCGTATTTATTTCGTTATTGGTGGCACTTACGATTTTACCTGTGGCTGCGAAAATGTGGCTCACTCAGGCAGTGGAAGAAGATAGGCTTGATGGTCTTTGGCAAAATATCACTTCTAAAATTATGCAATTGACAAATTCCAGTAAAAAACGTGTAGCGGTGATTGTTACTCTGATGGCTGCGCCCGTGGCGTTAACTGTATTGTTATTGCCTCCACTTGATTATTTACCCCCGGTAAAACGTGATGCAGTAGATGCTTTTGTTAGATTACCAACTGGTTCAAACCAAGAGTTTGTTGAGCGTGAATACATTAAACCGTTAGTTGAGCGCTTGCAGCCTTATATGGATGGCACTAAGCAACCAGCACTGAAAAACTACTATATTTTGTCGTTCCCAGGCAACGCAAACTTAGGCGTACGTGCAAAGGATCAATCACAAGTGAAAGAGCTTGAACGTGTAATGCGTGAAGAAATCTTGGTTGATTTACCAGATACCCGTGTTTTTTCTCAGCAGGGAAATCTCTTTGGTGGTTTAGGCTCAGGGCGCAGTATTCAAATTCATTTACAAAGCCGCGACACGCGCGCCATGGCAGATGTGGCTGATAAAGCGCGCGACATTTTGCAAGCACGCTTTGAAGGCAGCAATATTAACATCAACCCAGGTACGCAAGATGCTGAGCCGGAGTTACGTCTATTGCCAAATGACCGTCGCATGATGGAAGTGGGTTTTAACCGTCGCGATTTAGCGCAAATTACACGAGCAATGGGCACAGGCCTTTATGTGGGTGAATACTTTGATGGCAATAAACGCCTCGATATGATTTTCAAAGCCGAGGGCTGGCAAAATCCTGAAGAGCTTTCAGCAATGCCAATCACTACACCGAGTGGCACCGTTGTGCAATTGGGCGAGCTAGTGGATGTAACGCGCACAGTTGGCCCATCACGTATTCAACGCATTGACCGTCGCCGCACCATTACAGTGAATGTTAATCCGCCAGAAGGCATGTCGCTGCAACAGGCAATGACGATTATTGAAACGAAAATTGAGCCGCAAATTAAAGCATTGATGCCTGCGGATGGATCAATTAACTACGGAGGCAGTGCTGATAGTTTAAAACAGTCTATTCAAACCATGGGGCAAAACTTTATTTTGGCACTTGGATTACTATTTATTCTGATGGCCGGTCTCTTTAAATCGTTAAAAGATAGTCTCATGGTAACTTTATCGATTCCACTTGCAACGGTCGGTGGTGTACTGGCATTACAATTGATGAACTTAATTCAGTTCCAACCGCTCGATTTGTTAACCATGATAGGTTTTATCATATTGCTTGGCTTGGTGGTTAACAACGCAATCTTACTTGTGGATCAAACTCGTCAAGGTGAACGTGAAGGCCTAAGCCGTGAGATGGCAGTAGAACAAGCGCTGAAGCTACGTTTACGACCAATCTTTATGAGTACGTTAACCAGTATTTTCGGCATGTTACCATTGCTTATTATGCCGGGTGAGGGCAGTGTTATCTACCGCGGCCTTGCTGCTGTGATTGTGGGAGGCATGCTGTTCTCGACGTTATTCACCTTAGTACTGCTACCAGCGCTACTGAAACAATTTTCAACCCGAACAAGTGTTCAACCAACTCCTGTTACTTCAACTCAAACACAACTGAAAGGGAATTAGTTATGAGATACGTTATTTCAACCATTTTATGTACCTTACTGGCATTAATCAGCTGTTTTGCCAGTGCCAATGAACGTCCCGATCCGTTAGTTGCATTAGGAGAAGTTGAACAAGCCGAAATCGCTGAACAAATGTGGGTACCAGGCACTGTGGTTAGTCGTTTTGACTCGCGCCTGACCACTGAGGTTTCTGGTGTAGTAAAACGCATTGCTGAAGTAGGTGAGCGCTTTAAAAAAGGCGATACTATTCTGCTTTTGGATGATGCATTTTTACAACTTGAAAAGCAGCAAGCAAGTGCCAGTATTAAAAGCTTTGATACGCGTGTTACTTTGCTTGAGCGCCAGTTAATACGTTTAGAAAAGCTTGGCAAAAACGCCTCTCTTGATGCCTTAGAGGCTAAAGAGGCTGAATTGATGATGGCAAAGCAAGAGCTTGAACAGGCGAAAATCACCTTTCAACGTATTGCCCTGCAATTAGAGAAAACACAGCTGGTAGCACCATTTGATGGCACAATTGTTGAGCGTTATAAACAAGTTGGCGAATTTAGCCAAACCAATGCACCCGCGGTGCGTTTAGTCAGTCTTGATGATTTAGAGGTTCGCGCTAATGCGCCACTCTCTCATACTCAATTTAACCAAGTCGGTGATGATGTATTTATTGCTAACAAAGAAGGTCGTTTTAGCTCAAAAGTACGCGCTCTTGTTCCAGTAGGCGATGAATTAAGTCGTACCATGGAAGTACGTGTGTCATTAAGCGATCGCTCGTTACCTATTGGTACTGCGGTGCGGGTTAGCCTTGCCAGTAGTGCAAAACATAATGCGCTTACAGTTCATCGCGATGCGCTTATTTTGCGCCAAGACAAAGTATATGTGAATGTAGTGCAGGACGATTTAACTGTTAAACAAGTCACTGTGACACCTGGTAGTGGTTTTAATGAACTTATCGAAGTGAAAGGTGAATTAACATTAGGTGCAAAAGTGGCAATCCGTGGTAGTGAGATGCTGCGCGATGGTGCAAAAGTGCGTGTTAAATCAACGGACAATTTAGTTGCCCTGCGTTAAACAAAAAAAGCGAGCCTAAGTGGCTCGCTTTTAAAGTATTACCTAAGAGCAATATTTGGATTTACGTTTACTTCACCAAAATGATCTATTGTGGCAACTGAGTCTCCCTGTCTCAGCACAGCAATCTTAAGATGACCAGTAGTACGCACAAACGCAAGATCGTATCCGTAATTACTTAAATCATACATTGCTATGCGTTGCTCGTCGCTTAATAAGTCAATATGCTCATTAAAGCCCGGAGAATGATGTCTACGTTCTAACATGTTTACAGCCTAACTAACCCCCATATCACTTTAACTATAGTAGTTAATAAGTGTTGTGCAAAATTTAATCAGTGTGAGTTGTTGCTGTTTTTGACAAATTTGATTAGAGTGCCGAAATACATTTTCAGCAATATATTTCATGTTTTCGTCTCTTTTTCCTTTAGTAGTCTTGGTTGTGCTTGGCTACCTCACTATGCGTAAGGGCCGTGTGAATCAAGGTACTATTTCAGATCTAAGTAACATCACCTTTAGTTGTTTGTTTCCACTCTTTTTATTTATCAATATTGCAGAGGCTAAGTTATCGGGTGCGCTGTCATATACTGTGTTCTTAACCTTTTACGGTGCGGTTATTATCACTTTTTTTATAACTTATTTTGTTTCACCACGAGTGTTTAAAAAGGAAAATGAAGCGAGCGCAGTACATGCTCTTGGCAGCACTTATTCCAATACCGTGATTGTGGGTTTACCAATTTTGATTAGTTTAATATCGCCAAATGTCACAGCGCTGGTATTCTTGATCATTAGTTTTCATAGTGCGATGTTATTTGCTGCAGCAAGCTTTTTAACAAGTATTACTACCAATAAAGCGTTTGAGGTTAAATTATTTTTTATTGAACTCTGTAAAAACCCTTTATTAGTTGGTATTTACACTGGTTTGTTAGTAAATCTAACGGGTGTGGAGTTGCCAGAATTCATCAGTAAAACGCTTCATCTAATGACCACCCCTGCATTGACGCTTGCTTTGTTTATACTCGGAGCTAATTTATATCAATACCGTATAGTGGGCAGTGTTGGTCAAATTGTTTTTGCTAGTTGTGTTAAGCTTCTATTACTGCCGTTATCGACCTTGCTTATTGCAGATGGCGTGTTTCAGCTTAGCAGTGATATTATATTGATATTGGTTGTGTTAACAGCGTGTCCGACCGGAGTTAATGCCTATATTGTGGCATGTCAGCAAAACCAAGGTCAAAGTGTAGTAGCCGGTACCGTTGTGATGAGTACATTGCTTAGTGTTATTACCATTCCTGCATGGCTTTTGATATTGGAGTATGGCGTATTTTAATAGTACATATTACTTGAAGCCCCCCTTTGCTATGACCTCAATTAGTAAACAAATTTAGTATAAAAGGCCTGAAAGTAACTTTTCAATCCATTCGAAATACGCTTTTTCGGTATCAAGTACCTCAGTCAAAAGCACAGCCAAATAGGAAGTTAGGTTATTTTGTAATCGACAAAATTGATCAGTGTTCTAACTAATGTTATATTGATTAGTGTTCTAATTAATTTTAAAGAGATTTACACCTGCTAGAGTTATTAAACACTCTAACATTAAATAATTATGCATTATTCCCACCGATGTTCAATTAAGCATATTGCTATCAATTCTAAAGATGTTTTGTGTGTTAGGCATTGACTTGTTTTAACACTATACAAATTCCCTTTTTATACAAATTAACTGCAAGGATACTAGATGATGACAGCGACACAATTTGATAGTGAAATGACACTCACAGGAAATAAAATTCGATTTGGCAAACTAAATGACCGCGTCTATATAACGGATGCAACAATTGAATTACCCAATACTTTTCACAAAGAGGTCGAAGATTTTGCTAAGCAAGGTGGATACAGCAAAATAATCGCGAAAGTAAAAGATGCCCAAGTATTACCTTTTCTAAAAAGGGGATACCAAATAGAAGCTACCGTTCCAGGTTATTTTGGTCTACAAGATGCTATTTTTATTTCACGCTTTTTTGATGAAGAACGTGCATCATGTGAGCATATGGATCTTAGCGACGGTATTATTAATGAAGTACAAAATGTTGACACGTGGGATCCATCATCCTTTTCGCAGCCAGTGCTTTTCCGTAAGTGTAACCAGGTTGATGTGCGTGCACTTTCTAAGTTATACCAACTTGCCTTTTCCAGCTATGGATCACCGATAGGTGATGAACATTATATTTCACAGAGCATTGAAAATGGCGTGGACTATTTTTGTGTTGAGTATATGGATGCAATTGTTGCATGTGTGCGTATTGAATATGAAAAAGATGCACCTAATGCACGTCTTTACGATACGGTGGTATTACGTCAATTTCGTAATGAAGGAATTGCATCTGCTTTAATCTTTGAAGCCAGAAGATACCTAAAAAATAACGGTGTAGAATTTATTTATTCGATTTGCAGGGCTTCATCGTTCGCCATCAATAAAGTGTTTGCAAGACTTGCTTTTGAATACGGGGGGCGGCTTATAAACAATAATTTAGTTAATAACAAACTTGTATCAATGAATGTATGGTCACAGAAACTCTGACTTTGATTAATTAACATCAATTAATCTTACGGAGACTGAGCAATGACGAGTACATTAAAACAACAATTAGATCGATTTACTGCAGAGCAAAATACCCGATTTTTCTCTAGCCCTATCGCTGTGTTACTAGAAGAACGTGCAAATAAATTAGATGAGATCTTGATTGTAATGTGGCAAGAATGTGGTCTTGCGGATTCTTGCTGTTCACTCAATGCGGTCGGTGGTTATGGACGCACATCACTTCATCCTTATTCTGACATTGATATTGCTATTATTGCTCCTGATGATGGCTCTGTTTTTCCTGAGCGTGAAATCAGTGATTTTATTATGGGCTTATGGGACCTTGGACTTGATATTGGTCATTCAGTGCGAACAGAATCACAAGCAAAAAAATATGCAACTGAAGATATAACTATCGCAACTAACTTACTGGATATTAGGTGTTTATATGGAAATAAACAGCATTCAAAAAGGGTGCGAAACTTTTTGTATGATGAGCAAGGTTGGGCAGATCAGGCTTTTTTGCAAGCTAAGTTAAAAGAGCAAAATGAAAGGCACAAAAAAGCACTTAATACAGCACTTTATTTAGAGCCAAATATTAAGGCAAATCCTGGTGGTTTAAGGGACTTTCAAACTATTTTATGGGTTGCACGCAAACATTTAAAAATATCACATACTGAGTTACTTGCGCAGGGAGATCTGTTGCAAGAGGATGAACATTTTGAACTTATTGAAGCGTATGATTTCATTTGTCGTATTCGCTGGGCACTTCATTGTGTAGCAAAAAAACCACAAGAAACACTGTTGTTCGAGTATCAAGCTGAAGTTGCTGAATTCTTGAAATTTGGTCGCGGCGATAGCGCACAACAGGCAATTGAGCGTATGATGCGTCAATTGTTTCGTGCAATGACCCGTTTACAAGAGCTTAATCAAATCTTATGTGGAAATGTACGAAGCAGCATTATGCGCGATCAGCAAAAGCAGATTATTAAACTAAACCAACAGTTCTCATTAGTTGATGGTCTGTTAAATGCAAACACTGCAAGTGTATTTATTGATAAAGCGCAGGTGATAAATTTATTTGTGTTGCTAGCGCACCATACTCAAGCTAAAGGCATTTCTTCTCATACTTTACAGTTATTGAGAAAAGTAAAACACCGCCTTCTTGGAGAACTCCAAGACTACCAAAGTTGTCGGGAAGCATTTATTCGCTTATTTGAACATCCAAAAACATTAAAAAAAGTGTTAGGTCTAATGCATCGCTACGGAGTGCTCGAAATGTATTCAACACAATGGGCACAAAGCGAAGGTAGGATGCAATTTGATATTCACAATGCCTATACGGTAGATGAGCATGTTTATAAAACTGTGTCATACATTTCAGATTTCGCATTCAGTAATGATAATCAAGAGAGTTACCACGTTGCTTATGGGCGTGTGCAAAATAAATTAGCGTTACTGTTAGCGGCTTTTTGTCATCATTTAGCAGGGTCACAAGAAAGCGATAGTCATAGCACGAGTGCTATATTAGCTAGGGAGTTTGCACGTTTTCACAACTTAAAAAATGCATCTGTTGAACTGATAGAGTGGCTTATTGAAAATCAAGAATTGTTAATCACAACCAGTCGTACATTAGATATTTACGATCCGAGAACGATTAAGGCACTCAATAAAAAGATTAAGTCGCTAGAACGCTTAAATGCTCTCTATACTTTAACGGTTGCAGATATAATGGCAACCAATGAAGATGCGTGGAATGATTGGCAAGCCGCAATTTTAGAGCAACTTTATTTAGCATCACGTGAAGCATTGAAAACCGATGGAAAAAGTATTTTTGAACAGCGTACTGTTATTCGAGAAAATAAAGCACAAGCACAAACCATTTTATCAAACAGTGATATAGCATTAGATAATGTGACGGCTTTTTGGTCGACACTCCCGAACAGTTTTTTTACTTTCACTAGTGCAAAAGAATTGTCAGAAATTACCGCCAAAGTTGTATCAACTCAGCAGTTTCCGTTGGTTTTTATAACGCAAAGCGAACAGCAAGGCTGCTCTACTTTAGTTGTGTATACCCCTAATAGGCAAAAACTATTTGTCGACATTTTTAATACATTGACTCGTGCAAAGGTGAATGTAAAAGATGCTGAGCTGTTAGAAACCAAAGATGGTAACGTATTGGAAGTGTTTCGCGTACTTGACTTCAATGATGAACAGTTAAGCGAGAGTTATCGTATAAAACGTGTTATTAGTCAAATAGAGCAAGTCATTACGTCAGGACATAAAGACTGCAAGTTACCTGTTGCAAAGAAGATTAAAAACTTTGACTCTGAACCCATGGTGGAATTTATACCTACGCCCAAGCGCGATCGCACGCTGCTCAAAGTGACAACATTGAACAACCCAAGCTATGTCGATAAAATTTGTTCTGTCTTTCGAACTCACACATTGTCTATTCATTCAGCTAAAGTGACAACACTGGGAGAAAGTTTGGAAAGTGTGTTTTTACTTTCAGACATTCACAACCAGTGTTTAAAAGAAGACTTACGTAATCAAGTCATTGATGCGTTCAGTTATAATTTACATTAATTTTTACTTTCACCATCAGTACTCATACCGATAGGAGCAATTTCTAACATAGGGGCTGCGTCAAGATCACTTGCATCCATCATAGTTGCAATTCGCTGCATTGATGAGAGCAATAGACTTTGTTCCCATTGTTCAAGGGCGCAAAAATTCTGAATAAAGTGTTCTTGCAAGGGTTGGGGTGCATCGATAAGAGAGGTTCTTCCTATATCCGTTAGAAATAAACTAACACGGCGTTTATCTTCTTTGCTGCGTACACGCTCGATTAGGCCGCGAGACTCTAGTCTATCCAGAATGTTTGTTACAGTTGCCGCGCTTAAATTAATTTCTTTCGCAACAGCACCTGCTGTAACGCCCTTAATACGAGCGATTTCTTGCATTATCAACAGCTGTGGGCCAGTTAGACCTGAAGATTTATTAAGTTGTTTTGAATGCAAATCGATGGCTCTAATAACTTTACGGATGGAGACAAGCAGTTCTTCGTATTTTTCCATTTTGAAGTCTTAATATCTGAAATCGTAGTAAATTAATAATTTGAGCTAATAGTACCAAAATGTCTATCGCAAAACATTTTTTTGTCTGTCATAACAGGATTTAGTGTCTAAAATTGATTGAAAGTGATTAATTTACAATAACTTTATTTGGTTTTTAAGCTCAAATGATGTCATTTTTAAAGGCTATTAATAGGTCATGAAAGAATGAAAAAAAGTTTTAATTTTGAAGATATTATTCAAATATGCGTTGGTGCTTTTGCACTGGCAGTACCAATATCCTTTTCTGAAGAGGCATGGCAACTTGCTGAAACTTTACCTCTAATGAACTTATTTTTATTGCTTAGTTTATCGCTTGTATTCTTAAGTTTATACACTTATGAAAGTGTATATTTGCGTGATATCAAGACACGGCGTTTATTGTTTATCGCTCGCATTGTCATTGCTTATTTAATTACATTTGTAATTGTATGTTTAGTGTTGTTGAGTATTGATAAATTACCCATATTTACGGATCCGTTAGTTGCATTAAGGCGTACAGTTGTGATTTCAATGCCTGCCTCCATGGGCGCGATTATTGTTGATAGCTTTGATAAAGAGTAATACATACACTGATTAAAAATTAAATACACGCTAATAAGTCAGTTTTTGCCATACAAAGTGGCTATCAAATTGAGTTTTAACTAAGTTTAGCCATACTAATTTATAGTTTCACTGTAGGTTAAAAGGATATTAGTTGAGCACAATGATAGAGCAATTTTTTCGCGGTGATTATATGCCACACGGGCATTGCTATCTATGGCAGCCGCATATTTTGTGGACTCATGTTGTATCTGATCTTCTAATTGCCACCGCTTACTTTTCTATTCCACTTGCACTTATTCTCTTTGTAAGAAAGCGCAGGGATATTGGATATCACAACGTTTTTTTATTATTTTCGCTGTTTATATTGTTTTGTGGCATTACTCATCTTTTTGGTATTTGGACTATTTGGCAGGGCGTTTATGGCTACCATGGTATTGCCAAGGGCGTGACTGCCTTAGTCTCTATTACAACCGCATTTTATTTGTATAAATTGTTACCTGAGTTGTTAAAAGTGCCAACTATATCGCAGTACGAAGGTATTAAGTCGCAATATGGATTTTCGAAGCGTGAAAACAGATTACTTACAAGTTTACTCGAAGGACATACTCAAACAAAATGGATGTTAGATTCGTTACCATTAAGTTTTATTTTAGCTAATAAAAATGGGGATATTTTGTTCGTGAATGAACACTTTATAAAAGAGTTTGGCAGCCCAGTGGATAAACTTGGTTCGTTAATAAGTGCAACTAACCAAGAATATGAACAGGTTATACAAACCAGTGCAGCCGCACTTGAACTCGATGAGACAGTGAATTTTATCGCCGATGTGAAGACTGAAAACTCGAGTAAAAGTGTGGAAATTATTTTAAATAAAAAAGAATATGAAGGTGAGGTTCAACTTTTACTTACGTTAAAAGATTTAAAAGAAGTGGTGTCGTTAAAGCAGCAGTTAGTTGAAAAAAATGCCCGTTTTGAAAGAGCCATCTCTGCAACCAATGATGGAATTTGGGATTGGAATATTTTAACAGGAAAGCAAGTGTGGACGCCTAAATTCTATGACTTAATAGGACTATCTAAAACATGTGAAGCAAGTTATGAAAACTGGTTTAATCATATTCACCCGACCTATCGTGAAAGAGTTCAGCAGGCGGTTGATCTGCATTTGAAAACCGGCGTTAAATACGAAATCGAATATTTAGGACGTAATAGTGTTGGTGAATATGGCTGGTTCTTAACGCGAGGAAGCTCAATTCATGATGATAACGGCGTACCGATAATGATGTCGGGTTCATTGCGATATATTGATGAGCATAAAAAGGCGCAAACTTTGCTTGATGAACGCACCCAATTTTTAGAAGCGCTCTATATGGGAGCAAATCATGGTATTTGGGTAGTGGAATATATCGATGATGATTTTATCTATACAACTTACAATAACACTGCGCTAGAGTGGACCGGTATTACACTTGAACAAATCATTAATAAAAAACTGTCTCAATTAAGTTTTTTCCCTGACAAAGTAAAAGCACATTTATATGAGCGCTACTCTGCCTGTATTCAACAAGCAACGCCTTTGGAATATGTTGAATATATCCCATTTGCCGGCAAAGCAAAGTGGTTTAAAACATCACTCTATCCGGTAAGCTCAAATCATTTAATTGGCAGTGCGGTTGATATCACAACAGAAAAAAACACACAGCAGCAATTAGCTGAAAATCATAACTTTTTAGAAAGCTTATTGGATAGTTCTGTCTGTGGTTTTTATATATATAATTTGGAGACTCAGCAAAATGAACGTATTAATAAAACGTACACTGAATTGCTTGGCTATGAACTAGAAGACTTTTCAAAGGATGTTGATTTATTGGAAAAATTTCATCCAGACGATCGTGCTAGTGTACTTGCACATATGGATGCGATTATGCAAACGCAGGGTAATGAAAAATATTATTTAGAATATCGCTTTAAACATAAAAAAGGATATTGGGTTTGGTGTTATTCAGTTGATTCTGTATTAGAGAGAGATGACCAAGGTAGACCTAAGCGGATGCTTGGAACTTTTGTCGATGTTAGTGATAAAAATGCGTTTTTAAACAAACTCAAAGCTTCGAATGAATACTTAGAACAATTTGCTTTTATTGCATCACATGATTTACAAGAACCCTTACGAAAAATATCCGCTTTTAGTGAATCGATCTATCAACGTTTGCAAAGTCAGTTCAAGTCAGACCCTGACAGCGAGTTTGAATTGGAACGTTTGCAGTTTGCAGCGAAGCGCCTTAGCAAAATGATTGAGGACTTATTGAAGTTATCTCGTATCAATACTAATTCGCTAAGTATTGAAACGGTTGAATTTAGAGAAATTTTAGCACCTGTTTTAGAAGGGTTAGAATTAGTAATTGAGCGCGTAAATGCACGTATTCATTGTAATAACGATGGCCAAAAGATAAACGTTGATGTGGGGCTTTTTTCCCAAGTAATGCAAAACTTAATTGGTAATTCGATTAAATTTTCCAAACCTAACTCTGTTCCTGAGATTAATATTGAAATTGAAAATTTTGAATCGTTCGTAAGGATTACGCTTTCCGATAATGGTATTGGGCTTGATCAAACACATGCACAACGCATTTTTGACCCGTTTAAGCGTTTACACTCTCGAGAAAAATATGAGGGAAGTGGGATTGGCTTAGCCATTGTTGCACAAATAATCAAAGTTCATAACGCGCACATTCATTGTGAAAGTGTCGAAAACGAAGGCACTCATTTTGTTATTGAATTGCCTAAGGAGTTGTAGCGGTGCTTAATCTAATTTTAATTGATGATGATCCTGATGAAGCATATATTTTAAGACAAGCACTTAATCGAGTGGATAAAGACAAGACGTTGTTACATTTCAACAATGGCAACCAATTCATTGAATCCTTGAATAAATTTAAAGGAACCCAGACCTTGGTATTACTTGATCTTAATATGCCTCAATGTAGTGGAATAGAAGTGCTAAAAAAAATTAAAGCCAACAAAGGCGCTGCCAATTTACCTGTGGTGATCTATTCAAATTCAAACAGTCCTCACGACATTGAAATATCGTATCAGCAAGGTGCTAATTCTTATGTGCGTAAACCTCAAGGGCTAAATGAGACGGTAGATTTTCTTACAGCTTTGTTAAACTACTGGCAAGGGATAAATAAAACATGAGTGAACAAAGAAAGTTTAAACCGAATCATCTTATTTATCTGTTAGAAGATGATAGTGAGGATGCCTACCTAATAAGGAGTGCACTCAAAAGTGACAAAATTATCAGTCATTCTATAATGACATTTGACTCATTAGATACGTTAGTACGCGCTTTAGCTAATTTTAAGCCTGATCTTATCATTATGGACTTAAACGTCACTGATAGTGATGGTTTTAATACTATGCTCACCGTTAAGCATAGCGCACAGTCAGTGCCAATTGTCGTGGTTACAGGTGTTGAAGATGAAGCTATGGGTGACAGGCTGATTCAATTGGGTGCACAAGACTATGTACCAAAGTCCGAACTAACCTCACCTTTATTGCAACGGGTGATACGGTTTTCCAAAGAACGCCACCATTTATTACAAATTTTAGAAAACTCGGCAAATCGGGATGCTCTAACAAAACTTTATAGCCGCAAAGCGTTAGACATTAAACTAGAAGAGTTAGTAAAACATGCTGAGCGCTACGGTGATGCATTTGCTGTTTTGTTTGTCGATTTAGATAATTTTAAACCGATAAACGACAAATTCGGGCATGATGCTGGGGATCAGTTATTAAAGCATGTTGCGAATCGTTTAACATTGTTTAGCCGCTCCACTGATTTTATTGCCCGTTTTGGTGGTGATGAATTCATTACTTTGTTACCTCATATCAATAAATTAGATGATGTAAAACAGGCCTGCCAGCAACAACTTAATGCGATTTGTGGTGTTTTTTATATCACAGATTCAGATGGCAAAGCACAACAGGTGGTGTTATCAGCTAGTATAGGTTTTTCACTATTTGGCGAACATGGTGAAAGTGCGGTTGAACTAATAAAAGCAGCAGATACTGCGATGTATCATGATAAACATAAAATCAAAAGTTGATTTGTAAATTAAGGTTTTGTCCAAGGTTTGCAACCGGCAATATAAGCAATGGGTTATAGCTAGGTTTCTATTTAGAAAAATAACCGCCAAGGTGACGCTCTATACTTAAAACGTCAGTCTTGGAGGTTAGTGGTTAATTACTTGAAAGTATTGCTAATTCATTTTAATCGTAGAAATCAAAGTGGCTATTGGTAATTTGCCTATTGAGCTTTGCTTCGTCTTTCAACAATTCAATTCGCTGCCATGGTGATAAGCGCTTTTTACTTGTCACTTTCATTGGTGCAGGTTTGCCTGATGTGTAGGAAATTTGATATTTAACTTCCAACTCATCTTCATAGTCAAAATCAGATTCGTCAATTTCCATCTTTATATACCTTTTAACGCATCGTTTCGTGTTTTAAGTACAACGATTGAGTTTAAAAAAACACTGGCTTTTCAGCGATAACTAAAAGCAATTGCTTGATGTCATCGCAAAGAGAAACTTTTGCCACAGTTTTACCGCGTAAAGCGTGGCGGTTTCATCACTATTCAATTCCATTACAAACATGGCTTCTTCGGCATTTTCTGGCGAAATCAGACCATTTTGTAAACCATACAAGGTATCACCGTAAGCAACGAGCGCTTCAGATTCACTCGAGCTAAAGTAGCCGCTTTGTGATAATCCAAATGGGAAAATATGGTTAGCATGAAAAGGCGTTTTACCTTTTCGTATTGCTGTTTCCACTAGTCTTCACCTTTGCCAGCATAAGCAATTAACTCGCTATACGTTGCAAATGTTTCAAAGCCAGAACCCTCTAACTCTGTGTTTACACAGTTGAGAATATTTGCTTCGTGATCACTGTCGCTTTCCACTAGAATATCTTTACAATACTCTAGATAATTTAGGGTAATCGAAGGCGGCGCTTTTGCCACATCTTCAGCTTCAACAATCGCAGAATTCGCTACTACAAGTAGACCAAATGCGACCATTTTTAAGAGCTTCATTTCCAGTCCTCTGGGTTAGTTTCTGCGCTAAATTTAGGGCTAGTTAAGTAAAATGAAAAGCAAATAATTATTGTCGATATAACAAAAAATCTTTAGATTAATGGGGCACATTTCACTAGGTAAGATTATGGATATTAAGGTTTTTAAAACGTTTATCTCGGTTGCTGAAAATCGACATTTTGGCAAAGCCGCAGAGCAACTTTATATTACGCAAGCAGCGGTAAGTGCTCGTATTAAACAATTGGAAGAATACTATGCAACGCCTATGTTTATTCGTGATAAAAATAACCTTACCTTAACACCCGCTGGTAATGCACTGTTACCTTTTGCTCATTTAGTCATTGAACAAATCGACCAATCAAAAGCCATTGTTGGTGTTGCAAGTCAGCAAAAAGAGTTATTTAACATTGCGGCTTCGCCAAATGTTTGGGATGCTTTTTTGAGCTCGCATATGAGTGAGCTTAATTCGTTATTAGAAACCGCAGTGGTAGGTACGGAAATTTCTGTGCGCGAAGCAATTCAGCGTAAATTAGACGATAAAAGCTTAAGCATCGCGTTTTTGCCCGACCCGATTAAAGACAGTGATTTTAGCAATACGCTGATTGGTTATTTCGATATTTCATTAGTGGGCACTGAGCCTGAATTTAGTGATGATGTGACAAATTATATTTTTGTTGATTGGGGTATTACTTTTGCAAAAGAGCACGCGACGCAGCATAAAGTACAACCAATGCATCGCACGTCAACTGCAACCATTGCGTTCGACTTAATGCTGGCGCAAGGTGGCTTTGCTTACTTACCCACGCACCTAGTAAAAGACTATGTCGCTTCTGGTCGCTTTTATAATGTGGCTAGTTCAATGCAATTAAAACGCCCTGTGTATTTAACGCAAAAAAAATCAGCCCCACAAACGGCGCTGATTGAAAATGTAATTGCTCATTTAACCGCGAAACAGTAATTCTGTTTCGCCAAATAGGGGCTGCTCAGCTGTAAGTTCGTTTTGTAGCAGTGAACAATGGGTCCTAAAGAAACTTCCAACGGCGAAACATTACTAAGGCAAACACTCCGATACCCGTTAAAACACCGCAGAACCAATAAAAGGCATTGGGGTTATCAACACCTGGCATACCACCCACATTAATACCAAATAACCCAGTTAAAAAACCAAGTGGTAAGAAAATACCCGCGATAATCGACAGCAAATAAGTATTGCGGTTCATAACTTCGCTGTTAATTTGCGAAATACGATTGTTAATTACGTCGATTTGAGCAATGTAAAAATCAATGGTGTCGACAATACGAGACAAGGTGTCGAGTTGGTTAGCAAGGTTTACATCATATTCTGTAAATGCTTTGATAATTTCCTTGTTCATTGCTGATAGCGCATAAAGTTGAGGTTTTAAAAAACGATTTAGCCTCAGTAGTTTACGATGTTGAACGCTTATCTCAGCAACCTCTTCATTGTTAAATGAATCATTATCTTGCGCATTTATAAAGAGCTCGATAGGTTCGATTACTGATTCAATTTTTGCATTTAGCTGATTTAATATTTCAAGTACTAAATACTCAAGAGTCAGAGGTCCTTTACCTTGTTTAAATTGCTTAGCAACCCCCTCAATAGCCCTTAAACGTTGAACACTACAAGTGACCACTCGTTCTGGTGTATACAATAAACGAATTGTTAGCATATCATCTGGCGCTTTGCCGGGATTAAGGTTGACTCCACGCAGAATCAAAAAGAAGCTATTTTTATCAATTTTTTGGAAACGTGGCCGTGTATCATGAGCGAGTAATGATTCGATAATCGACTCATCAAGCCCAAGTGATTCAAGCCATAGTTCAAATTCAGTAGATGAGCGGTCGCAATGTATCCAATAGTTCTGACTTTTCAACTGTTCGTCTGTTTCAATTGTTGAAGGAGGCTCTTCGTTATTTATCTGCCAGCCTTCAATAATAAAATCATGCTTCATCATTGTTTTCCGTATCTTAATTAATATGCTATCGGAGCATGTAATACACTTATTATGGTTTACTTCCTAACAATTTTCAGTGTGCCATCAAGGTGAACATCGCGTTGTGGGAAGGCAATCACAATATCGTGTTGTTTAAATGCATCATCTAACGCAAAGCGAATGTTGCTTGCAACCAAACGTAAGCCCCCTTCAACCTGTGAGTTAATCCAAAAATATACCTCGAACAACAGTGAGTTATCGCCAAAATCTTGGAAAAAAACTTGTGGTTCTCGACCATTGTCATTTAATGTTTCATTCTGAGTATTAGTGACAGCAAGCATTATTTCTCGCACCTTTTGACAATCAGTGCCATAGGCAACACCCACAGCAACCGTGCCGCGTACTAGCTTATCGCGTAACGTCCAGTTTGTTACTGTGTTTTCAAGTAATTTGCTATTGGGAATCAGCATATGAACACCGTCAACACGTCGGATGCGAGTTGAGCGTGTATTTATCTCCTCAACTATACCCTTTACGCCTTCTACTTCTAAAAAATCACCTATGCGGATCGGCTTTTCACCCATCAAGATCCAACCACTAATAAAGTTGTTAATTATGTTTTGTGCACCAAAGCCAAATCCAATCGCGATTGCACCCGACAAAAAAGCAAAGGCTGTGATTGGTACGTTGAGCATTGATAAGGTGGTCATAAAGATAATGGTAAAAGCAATCACATATAAAATGCGTTGTACTAAATGAACCACATTGGGATCTTTGTTTTTATTAGTAAGGCGTTTACCAATTAATTTAATTAGAAAGTGCGAGAGCCACAGACTGGCGATTATCCAAATAGGCACTGCTAATACTTCAATTAACGTGATAACTCGATCGTTAAATTTAAAGAGTGGAAAGCTAAGCCAATATTTGATTTGTTCTAACATTAAATCTTCCTTAAAAAAATAGTTACATCTGGCTTGAATACATCTGTAAAAGATTGCAGATGCATTCAATGCTATAAGGCATCAACAAACATGTTGGAGGGCTAACTCTCTATTTGAGATGCAACAAATCCATTGGCGGGATCAATCAAGAAGTGCTCCCCCATTGCTTGGCGACCTAATAACATGAGGTAAGTCATATCTGAGCGATCAGTTAAGGTAATTTCAATGCTCCATTTATGTTCACCTAAGATCGCAGGTGTTTTTATTACATAACGTTGTTCAGTCATGCCGTTTGACGACTTAACTTTACGGATATCGTGTAAAATGGCAGTGCATCTGACGGTTTTTTCAACATTATGGATCTCAGGGTGAATATCGAAAGATACGGCTGGCTTTTTACCGAGCTTAGTCCGTTGTATGTTGTCGACATGCAGTGATGATGTTTGCGCTCCTGTATCAACACGCACTGTTAATTGGGTAATACCAAGATCGGGTAAGTCAATGTTTTCAACATGACCAATTATGATTCGTTCATTCATAGCAATCCTTCACTGTTTTCAATATGGTTTACTAATTCTTCTTCAACATTGCCAATATGACCGGCAATTTCTTCATCATCTTCTTTAAAATAGGCTATGTGGTACATGGCTTCTCCCTCTTGTACCAGTGGGATATTTTGCTTGCCAATAATGACACCGCTTTTATTGGCAAGTACCTCAGTTAAAATATCACCATATGGGCTACCTATTTCCGCTAATACTTGCCCTTTTTTAACTTGATCGCCTAACTGAAATAAATGGGTAACAATGCCACTGCTGGTGGCCCGAATCCAACCACTATTGTTGGCAATAAACTGGCTTTCCAGTTTTTTACGCGTTCGACCTTTTGGCATCATTTTTAAATGGCGCAGCACATTAACAATACCTTTAATACCAGCGCGAATTGAAAATTCATCAAAACGCAATGCTTCACCAGCTTCGTAAAGTAATACCTTAGTGCCGTTTGCCACAGCAGCATCACGTAATGAACCCTCAATTATTTCAGAGTTTAAAATTACGGGAGCTCCAAACGCATTAGCAAGCGTCAGAGTTTCTTCATCTGCGAGTTGTGCTCGAATTTGCGGTAAATTCGAGCGATGAATGGCGCCTGTGTGTAAATCTATGCCGTAATCACAATGACTAACAATTTCTTTTAAGAAAATATTTGCCACTCTGGCAGCCAATGAGCCTTTTGCTGAACCTGGAAAACTACGGTTTAAGTCACGTCTATCAGGCATGTAGCGGCTCTGGTTAATAACACCATAAACATTAACCATTGGGACGGCAATTAAGGTGCCTGATGAGATCTTGAATCCTTTTAAATTAATCAGGCGTCTTATTATTTCGATTCCGTTGAGCTCATCACCATGGACTGCCGCACTTATAAACATTGTCGGACCGGCTTTTTTACCACGAATAATATGTACCGGTAAGTGCACGTCCGCGTCGGTATAAAGCTTAGCTACAGGCAAATCAATTTTTTTAGTTTCACCAGGTAAAATTGTATGTTCGCCAATAATCAATTTGTTCATAGCTCTATGTATGCCTAATTAACCTTGACCTTTAGTTTTAGTTGAACCTGATTTTGCAGTTTTTTCTATAAACTCAACAAGTTTACCTGCCACATCTAAACCTGTAGCAGTTTCAATACCTTCAAGGCCTGGAGAAGAGTTTACTTCCATTACCATCGGGCCATTGTGTGAGCGAAGTAAGTCTACACCGCAGAAATTAAGACCCATTACTTTTGCCGCATTTACCGCAGTAGCACGTTCTTCTTTGGTTAGTTTTACAATTTCAGCGCTGCCACCACGGTGTAAGTTTGAGCGGAATTCGCCTTCTGCGCCTTGACGCTTCATAGCTGCAACTACCTTACCACCAACAACTAGACAGCGAATATCTGCGCCGCCAGCTTCTTTAATGTATTCTTGTACTAAAATGTTTGCTTTTAGGCCCATGAAAGCTTCGATAATGCTCTCCGCGGCTTTAGCAGTATCAGCAAGTACTACACCAATACCTTGAGTACCTTCTAAAAGCTTGATTACTAAAGGTGCACCCCCCACGTTTTTAATTAAGTCTTTAATATTATCTGGTTTGCGTGCAAAACCTGTACGCGGCAGGCCAATGCCTTTACGAGATAAAAGCTGAAGCGAGCGAAGTTTGTCGCGCGAACGGCTGATAGCAACAGACTCATTTACATTGAATGTGCCCATCATTTCAAACTGTCTAGCTACAGCAGTTCCGTAAAAAGTTACTGATGCACCAATACGCGGAATAATTGCATCATATTTTGGTAATTCTTTACCATGGTAACGAACCGCAGGACGGCTACTAGTAATGTCCATATAGCAGTGAAGTGTATCGATAATATCTGCTTCATGACCACGTGCAATACATGCCTCTTGAAGGCGACGAGTTGAATATAAGTTTTCGTTTCTAGATAAAATAGCAATTTTCAAAATTTGGCTCCCTTAATCGTTTTTAGTCCGATAATTTATATTTGGAAAGGTAGTTGATAATTAATAGAAATAGAAACAAAATAAAAATAGTTATTTAATAAAAAAAATTTATCAAACGGGTGGTTTTGCGTGAAAATTGAGCTTTTAACTACTTTTTTAGAAGTGAGTCAAACATTACATGTACGTATTGCTTCTGAAAATCTATATCTTACGCAAGCGGCAGTGAGCAGTCGCATTAAACAATTAGAAGAAGAGCTCGGTGTGCAGTTATTTGACCGTACGCAAAAGCGTTTGAAGCTTACCGCAGAAGGTCATCGCCTTGTTAAGTATGCTAATGAAATGCTGATCATGTGGCAAAAACTAAAACAAGATGTGGGTGTTGCTCAGCCTAACTCCTACCAGCTGTTTGTAGGTTCAATGATGTCTATTTGGGATATTGTATTGCAAGATTGGCTGCAAAAGATTCATCGCAATCTCGATGATGTTCACTTGTTTACACATACATACTCACCACTGGAGCTCAGAAAACAAGTAATTAGTAGATTGGTGGATATTGCCTTTTTGTTTGAGCCCCCGTTTGTTGAAGACATTGTCACTGAAAAGGTGGCCACGGTGCCACTGCAGTTAGTTTCTACCGAAAGAGATATAAAGGTAAGTAATATTGAAAATATGGTGATGGTGGAATATGGTGAATCGGTTAATAGCCAAATTTTACGTGATTATAGTGACTCTAATGCTATCCGGCATCATATGAGTCAACCAAGAATCGCACTCAATTTTATTTTAGAAGCATCAGGCAGCGCTTATTTACCAAAACAAATGTGCTTTGAACATATTCGTAAAGGAAAATTGCATCGCGTGGAAGATGCACCTGAATACAGTCGTGATATCTACGCAATTTACCTTGATAAAAGTCAAAAAAAGCAATTAATTGAAGAAGCTCTAATGCTTTTTCCGTATGTCCGAAGTTAGTTTGTGATAAGAATAATTTTTCAATTTTGTGTTTTTAATAAATATATTTTATTTTTTTAAAAAATTAACTTGTTACAACGGATTTCATTTGTATAAAGAGAGGTAATTTTGAAAAATATCGCATGCTAAATTTAACAAACTAATCAATAATGACGAAAACAACGTGATACTTTGAGTATTATGAATATACAAAAAATTCGTCAAATAGGCATATTTACTGAGTCAGAGAACATTACTGCATGGTTAGAGTGCACCTTAAAACTGACGTCTCTCTCAATTGAGGGTACTTGTGTTATAACAAAAACTAGTCAAATCGATAAGCTTTCTCCTTCTTTGTTAATCGTATCTGAAAGTAAGTTTCGTATAACTTATAACTACTTAAGAAAATTAAATAAACTCTTACCTGTCTTAGTCTTAACCAAAGACTTTAATGGCTTTTCGGTTCCGAACTCGTGTAAATTGACGATTGATATTTTGCCGCTCCATGCTGCTACTATTGGCTTAGTTGAGCACAGCATTAAAGCTGTATTTCAAGATTTCAAACTAAACCAAGAGTTGACCAAGTTGGCCCATTATGATGCATTAACAGGAGCAGCAAACCGATTGTTATTTCAGGACCGATGTAAGCAAGTGTTGAAAATGGCAAAGCGAAATAAACGTCCTGTCAGCCTGCTTTATTTCGATTTAGATGATTTTAAACCTATAAACGACACTTATGGACACGATATTGGCGATGAATTATTAAAACGTTTTGTAAAAATGGTCTTATCAGTTTGTCGAGAAACAGACACCTTAGCACGTTTAGGCGGTGATGAATTTGCGTTGTTACTACCTGACACAGCAGAGTCAGAATTAACACTTTTTTGCAAAAAATTGGTACGTTGTCTTGCTGAAAAGCAGCAATTTAATGATCAACAAATTGAAATTAAATGTTCTATTGGTGCGGTCTCTACTTCGAGAGAAGAACATATTACTTTAATACCGCAAAAACTTATCAAAAAAGCTGACCAAGCAGTTTATCGTGCTAAGGATGTTGACGGTACCAGTTTTGTTATCATTTAAATCAAGGGCATCTGTCAGGCTGTGATGTTGCTGTTTTTCAATTTTGAAGTGTTTAGGTGATACTCGGTGGACAAAGATGGCGACACCACATACTTTATCGAAATAACAGAGACTATGGTTAACTTGCAACCGCACATCCTTTACGCAGGTGTAATGTTACGCAGTTTTTTCGCTTATAGCATATCTCAAGTTTAAAAATGATTCCTGATCTTGTTAAGTGGAACACTAATATGAGGCGTAATACAGTTTTCTTCTCTATGAAATTAATTCACATTCGTATTAGATTTATTTGCTTGTGCCTTTATTAATAACTTCTATACTCAATTGGCTTATATTTTGCGTTAAAAGGATATAGAGCGAATATTTAGTGTTAATTTGCATGATTTGCATCAAATTAGTGCATAAAAACTTTTTTATGCACTGTCATGAAGCGTAAATATTCCTATGTTTAGATAATCACAGTTATGCGCTAGGCAGTTTGAAGCGTGTTAGTTAAATGGAAAGGAAAAGCACAATGTTAACTAAACGATTTTTTAAGACCAAGCAAGAAGCAGAAGTAACGTTCGAGTTTGCAGCAGAGGCTGACACAAAAGTGTCGTTGGCAGGTGAATTTAATGACTGGCAGCCAGTGACTATGAAGTACGTTAAAAAGGACAACGTTTTTCGCACCAAACTTCGCTTACCAATTGAGCAAAATTTCCAGTTTAAATACCTAGTTAACGAGCAAGAATGGCAAAACGACCAAGCTGCGGATCACTACTTACTAAACGCGTTTGGCACTGATAATTCAGTTGTTTCTACTGTGCGAGCTTAAATTGAGTGAATGCAGTAGAACAATTGTGTTACCTGCAAGGGGTAGCACTCGATTATATTGATTATTATGGTCAGCAAACTCGCATACTAGATGATGTAAGACGGCAAATTCTTAAAGCCTGTGGCCATGATGTTACCAACCAAGACTACATTTGCGACACTAACTTTCGCTTAGATGCGTTGCCTTGGCAAACGGTGCTTAATGCTTTTCAAGTGACATCGAGTGAACACGCTGTTTTAAAAGTACGTGCGCAAAGCTGTGAGCCAGGAAAACATCTTAAAATTGTTATTTCAGAGGGTGCAACTGAGTTTTGCAGATTACACGTTGCGCTGACAAACAGCCTCGAAATTGGTGACTACGTTATCGATGGTGTGCGTTATTGTGAATATCAAATTGAGCTACCATCACTTGTTGCAAACTACTACCAAGTTGATGTTGTTTTCTCGTCTCAAATTACAAAAGCACAGTCATTTCGTGCGACTTTGGCTGTGGCACCGCCAAGTTGTTTTGCGTTAGATGAAAACCAAAGGTCGTGGGGCATTTCTTGTCAGTTATATACTCTGCGCGATAAACGTGAAAGTGGTTTTGGAGATTTTTCATCGCTTAAAGAGCTTATTCAGCGTAGTTCTGAAAAAGGTGCGGATTATATTCTGTTAAACCCTTTGCATAAGTTGTTTGCAAAAGAACCTGAACGCGCAAGCCCTTATAGCCCAAATGATCGCAATCAAATAAACCCGCTCTACATTAGTCCGCGTTTATGTATTGATTACACTTTATCTAATGGTGAATATCGCTCTGATAATCAATTTATTGATTATAGCCAAGCAACACAGCATAAATATCAATGTTTTAAGGTAATGTATCTTAATTTTTGCGAATTAGAGCTGGCAAAAAATACTGAACGCGCAGACGATTTTAATGCCTTCGTGGTTGTTCATGCTGACTGGCATTTATCGCAGTTTGATTATTACTTGCAGTGGATCGCTAAAGAGCAGCTTGACTATTGCCAGCGTTATGCCAAAACCAAAGGTATGGCAATCGGGCTTATTTTAGATTTAGCGGTTGGTTGCACCCGTGATGGCGAAGAGTATCAGCGCAATAAATCACTGTTTGTTAAACATGCCAATATCGGTGCGCCTCCTGATCCTTGGGCTCGAGATGGGCAAGATTGGGGCTTGGCAGTACAAGATCCGGTTAAGTTAAAGGCATCTCATTTCTCACATTTTATTGCATTAATTCGTGCCAATATGATTGCCGGTGGCCTGCGCATTGATCATGTTATGGGATTACTGCGTTTATGGTGGTGTGTTAGCGTTAATAACCAGCCAGCAGGCTGTTATGTCTATTACCCGTTTAAAGAATTATTAGCGCTCTTATGCTTAGAAAGTCACTTAAATCAATGCATTGTAATTGGTGAAGATTTAGGTGTGGTACCAGAAGCAATTAAACACGATTTAGATAATGCTCATGTTTACGGCAATGATATTTTCTATTTCGAAAAAGATGCAGCTGGTCAATTTTTATTGCCAAACGATCATCGTAAACATGCGCTGGTGATGATTGCCAACCATGATGTTGCCCCGTTTTTTGCGTGGTGGCAAAGCATCGATATCCACACTCGTGATAAATACCAACTTTATTCAAATAATGAGCAATATGGTTTTGATTTAACGCAACGTGAACACGACAAACGCGCATTGATTCATTGGTTGAAAACCGCAAATGAGTTACCAGAAAATGATGATGCAAAAAGTATTTATCGTGCAATGGTACTCAACCTTGCAACAAGCAATTCGCAATTTTTATGTTTACAACTTGATGATTTAAGTGGTGAAACACTTGCGGTAAACATCCCTGGAACCGATCAAGAATACCCCAACTGGCGACGCCGTCTTTCGTGCTCTTTAGCCACCATTTTTGGCCCCTTAAGCAATGAAGAGCAAGACAACAATAATGAAGAACACGGTTTTTGGCAGTTATTAAATGCTAGGAGAGATCATGTCAGTAGCTAATTTTGTTTCACTTAGCCAACTAAATGAAGAACAACACACGTTAGAAAAAGCTTATTCATTACAACGTGCTGATTTTATTAATGCGTTCAGCTTTTTAGGTAAACACACTATTAACAGTGAACTTGCGATTATTCGCTGCTTTGTTCCTGGAGCACAAAAAGTGGCAGTGCGCGCAAATAAACAAAATCTCGCGATGGAACAGTTGCAAGACACCGCGTTATTTCAGCTTGTGGTGAGTAACAGTAAAGTTGCAGAGCCCATCGAGCTGAATATTGATTATGGTAATTGCCAAGTACAAGGTTATTTACCTTATAGCTTTTCATCAAGCTTAGACGTTGATGCAATGTACTTATTTAATCAAGGCACTTTGGCACATGCATATCGTCATTTCGGTGCGCATGTAATAACGCATCAAGGGGTTAAAGGCACGCGTTTTACCGTGTGGGCACCTAATGCTAAAGCGGTGTCAGTAATTGGTGATTTTAATCATTGGGATGCCAGTTGCTACCCCATGCGCTTTCACCCAGCCTCTGGGGTGTGGGAAATTTTTATCGGGGAAGATTTAAGCGATAAAAATTACAAATACAGCTTGTTAACCGAGCACGACCAACGCATAGAAAAAGCCGACCCATTTGCACTGCAAATGCAGTTACCGCCCCATACGGCCTCGCGGGTAGCTAGATTACCAACAAACCCAGCGTCAATTTCGCCTATTAATAAATTCAATCAAGCTATCAGCATTTATGAAGTGCACTTAGGTTCGTGGCGTCGCAATGTTGAAGAAGGTAATGGTTATTTAACTTACCAGCAACTTGCCGAACAATTGATCCCCTATGTATTAGATCTTGGTTTTACCCATATTCAATTAATGCCAATCAGTGAATTTCCATTTGATGGTTCGTGGGGCTATCAACCCGTTGGCCTTTATGCGCCAACCAGTCGTTTTGGCGATATTAATCAATTTGCAGAGTTTATTCGTCAAATAAAAGCCGCGGGACTAGGCGTACTGATTGATTGGGTGCCGGGGCATTTTCCAAATGACCCTCATGGCTTAGCAATGTTTGATGGCACTCATTTATACGAACATGCGGATAAACGTCAAGGCTATCATCCAGATTGGAATACCCATATTTATAATTACGATCGTGCTGAAGTTCGCAGCTTTTTGATGTCAAACGCCACATATTGGCTAACAGAATTTGGTATTGATGGTTTACGTGTCGATGCGGTGGCATCGATGCTTTACCTAGATTACAGCCGCGAAGAAGGGCAATGGGTACCCAATTGTTATGGTGGCCGTGAAAACCTCGGGGCAATAAGCTTATTGCAGCACATTAATGCCAAAGTTTACGGTGAAAACCCCAATATTGTCACCATTGCAGAAGAATCCACAGCGTGGCCGGGGGTGACCAAGCCAAGCGACCAATCAGGTTTAGGCTTTGGCTTTAAATGGAATATGGGCTGGATGAATGACAGCCTAGAGTATATGAAAAAAGATCCCATTTATCGCCGTCATCACCATAACGAGATGACTTTTTCGTTAGTATACGCGTTTAGTGAAAATTACATTCTGCCGCTATCGCACGATGAAGTAGTGCACGGTAAAGGCTCACTTATTAACAAAATGCCGGGAGATGACTGGCAAAAGTTTGCAAACTTACGTGCATTTTATGGCTTTATGTGGGCACATCCCGGTAAAAAACTACTGTTTATGGGCGGCGAATTTGCTCAATATGATGAATGGGATCATGACATTAGTTTGGATTGGCACTTACTTAATGAGGCGAAACATCAGGGTGTTTCTAACCTAATAAAAGCACTCAACACGCTGTATAAAACGCATCCGTCACTGTATCAACTGGATAATAGCGGTGAGGGCTTTGACTGGATTGATGGTGGTAATGCGGAGCAAAGTGTCTTCAGTTTTATTCGTAAAAGTAGCGACCAACCAAACGTGATTGTGATTTGTAATTTTACCCCAACGGTTTGTGAAAACTTTAAATTAGGCGTTCCCAAAGCGAAAGGTTACCAGTTGGAGTTAAACACGGATGACATTCAATTTGGTGGAAGTGGTGTTTTGGTTGAAAGCGATGTCACTGTGTTAAATGAAGAAAATCATGGCTTTGATCACAGTATTTCATTAACGCTTGCACCGCTTGCAACCTATTACCTTGTGGAGAAATAACAGTGTCTGCGCGCTTTGCAATACGACCCGGAAACACTTCACCACTCGGCGCAACGCCGAGTGACAATGGTACAAATTTCGCGCTTTTTTCAGAAAGGGCAAGTAAGGTTGAGATTTGCTTGTTTGATCAAAGTGGTCACAGCGAAATTGCACGTATTCCGCTTTATCGTGACGAGCAAGGCATTTGGCATATATTTATTCGCGGCGTTGGCCAAGGTCAACTGTATGGTTATCGGGTTTATGGTGACTATAACCCGAAAAAAGGTCATTATTTCAATGCAAATAAGCTTTTATTAGACCCGTATGCTAAATCCTTATTTGGTGAATTTAATTGGGGTAATGCGCACAAAGCTGATGAAGCGTATCGGCACTTAGATTCGGCAACAGACATGCCAAAATGCAAAGTGTCAGTATTGCCTCATTATCAAGGCACAAGACCAAATATCCCATGGCATAAAACGGTCATTTATGAATGCCATGTCAAAGGTGCCACCAAGTTATATCCGTCAATCCCAGAAGAACTTCGTGGTACTTACTTAGGTTTGGCTCATCCAAATTTTATTTGGCATTTAAAAAGCTTAGGTGTTACAGCCATTGAATTATTGCCGGTGCATAGTTTTATTAGTGAAGCGTTTTTACCAGAGCGCGGTCTTAGCAATTATTGGGGTTACAACACACTTAACTTTTTCACGCCCCATTTAGCCTATGCACACACCAATCAGGAACAAGAATTTCAGCAGATGGTGTCGGTATTACACGAAGCGGGTATTGAAGTAATCGTTGATGTGGTATTTAACCATACTGCTGAAGGTAATGAACAGGGACCCATTTTGTCCCTTCGGGGTATTGATAACCAAGCCTATTATCGCTTGCAGCAAGATAATTTTGCTTTCTACGTCAATGATACGGGCTGTGGTAACACCCTTAATATTTCACACCCTAAAAGTTTACAGCTGGTCATGGATAGCCTGCGCTACTGGGTGCAAGTGTATGGGGTGGATGGTTTCCGTTTTGATTTAGCAAGCATTTTAGGCCGTGATCAAGACGGCTTTAAAAAGCATCACACCTTTTTTCAAACCTTAGCACAAGACCCGATATTAAAGGGCATTAAGTTAATTGCGGAGCCGTGGGATCTGGCGATTGATGGCTACCAACTTGGAAATTATGTAGCACCATGGCGCGAATGGAACGACCAATATCGCGATACAGTGCGCAGTTTCTGGCGCGGTGATTCGAGCATATTGCCAGACTTTGCCCGCTTCTTTCATGGTTCAAGCCACTTGTTTGAGAAAAAAGGGCGTTCGGTTACGTCCAGTATCAACTTTATCACCGCTCATGACGGTTTCACCTTGGCTGATTTAGTGAGTTATAACAACAAACATAATCTTGCCAACCAAGAAGAAAATCGCGACGGGCACGACCATAATCTATCTCATAACTGGGGCTTTGAAGGTGCCACAGACTATACAGATATCAATGCATTACGTTTACGCGCACAAAAGAACTTTTTACTGACACTGTGTTTATCAAATGGTGTTCCCATGCTATGCGCTGGCAGCGAAGTTGCACACTCGCAAAGCGGCAACAACAATGCTTATTGCCAAGATAATGAAATTAGTTGGATCGATTGGCAAAGTGATGTTCTTGATGATACACAGCAGCACCCGCTTTACCAATTTATTAGTCGCGCATTAAAACTGCGCAGTGAGTTTTCTTTATACCGCCAAAGTCAGTTTATTCACGATGATGATCCGCGCTTTAGCGTTTCTTGGCTGAATGAACACGGTGCCTTAATGCAAGGTACTGACTGGCATAACCCAAATGGCCATTGTCTTGGCTATTTAATGGAAGATATTCAAGACGATAAAGCGCTGTTACTGCTGTTTAATGCCTCGAGCAAAAATGTGATGTTTAAATTACCTGAACAAGAAGCGCATCACTGTTGGCGCATCCGCCTTTATTCCTATTGTGACGAGCGCGATGAAGAATGCTTAGCACCTGGCCAAACGTTGTTACTTAATAGCTACAGTGCATGGGTGCTTTCCAGCCATATCAAAATGCCTGCCAATCAGCAGGAAAAGAATGATACGTCTCACACGTTCAATTTAACTAAGCAAGGAGTTTAGTGTGAATAAACAATCAAACCTAGCGAAAAAGAAAACGGCCTTGTCACCTAGCATGATTGAAAAATCCGATTTAAGTGAAGATTTATATCGCCATTTTTATTACACCTTAGGACGCGATCAGGTTAATAAGTCGCAGCGTTACTTGTATCAGGCGCTGGCGCTAACCATTCGAGACAGATTGGTGGCAAAATGTCGTCACACAAATCAACAGCGCGACAGCGCACCACACAAACAAGTTGCTTATTTATCGCTAGAGTTTTTAATGGGGCGTGCACTTAACAATGCCATTTTAAATTTAGATTTAGCACCTGAAGTAACCGAAGCGCTTACCCAATATGGCAGTGAACTTGAGCAAGTTGCAGCGGCAGAGCATGATGCAGGCCTTGGTAACGGTGGTTTAGGGCGATTAGCAGCGTGTTTTTTAGATAGCTGTGCCACGTTAAAACTGCCTGTGGTTGGCTACGGCTTACGTTATGAATATGGCATGTTTAATCAATCGCTTGAGCAAGGACGTCAAATTGAACAGCCAGATCACTGGTTACATGAAGGCCACCCGTGGGAGATTGCAGCACCAGAGCAAAGCCAGCGAGTAAAATTTTTTGGTCATGTGGAAGTCTATAAAGACAAATATGGCCGTGAGCATCGCCACTGGGTGAATACCCAAGATGTATTAGCTGTGCCATTTGATGTGCCTATTCCGGGATACCGCAATGACGTGGTTAATCGTCTACGCCTTTGGAAAAGTGAAGCAACAGAAGAGTTTGACTTAAGAGAGTTTAATGCGGGTAGTTACCCAGAAGCGGTAGCCAAAAAAAACCAAGCTGAACAAATCACCATGGTGCTTTACCCGAACGATGCTAGCGAAAACGGTAAAGAATTGCGTTTACGTCAGCAATACTTTTTATCAAGCGCAACACTGCAAGACATTATTGCAAAATGGGTTAAACAATACGGTGAAGATTTTCATAACTTCCCAAAATACCATGTTTTCCAATTAAACGATACTCACCCAAGCATTGCAGTGGCAGAGCTGATGCGTATTTTACTTGATGATCATCAGCTTGATTGGGATAAAGCATGGCAAATTACGTCAAGTACCATGGCATACACCAATCACACCTTGTTGCCGGAAGCATTAGAAAAATGGCCTGTTAGGCTATTTGAGCGTCTACTGCCGCGTTTACTTGAAATTATTTACGAAATTAATGCGCGTTTTTTACAGCAAGTAGCCACATGCTGGCCGGGGGATGCGCAAAAGCAGCGCGATATGTCGCTAATTGAAGAAGGACCAGAGCCCAAAGTACGTATGGCATATTTAGCCATTGTTGGTTCGTTTTCGGTAAATGGTGTGGCTGCGCTTCATACCGAGCTACTCACTAGCGGCTTATTTAGCGATTTTTATGCGCTGTGGCCAGAACGCTTTAATAACAAAACTAATGGCGTAACACCACGACGTTGGCTGTCGCATTGTAACCCTAAATTAGCGCATCTAATTAACCAACAAATTGGCGACGAATGGGTCAGCGATTTTTGTAAAATTAATGCGTTACGTGCGAAATTTGATAACAAAGCGCTGCATAAAAAATGGCAACAAGTAAAGTTTGAAAACAAGCAAGCGCTGGTGGATTTAGTAAAACGTGAAACTGGCGTCGAGTTTGATGCCAATATGCTATTTGATGTGCAAGTAAAGCGTATTCATGAATACAAGCGCCAGTTACTCAATATTTTGCATGTTATTCACCTTTATGAACGTATTCGCGAAGGGGAACTTGAAGGGTTTACACCTCGCTGCGTGTTGTTTGGTGGTAAAGCTGCGCCCGGTTATTTTATGGCGAAACTGATTATTCGTTTAATTAATCATGTGGCGGATGCCATTAACAATGACCCGGCTGCTAAGCCTTATTTGCGCGTCGCATTCTTACCTAATTATAACGTTACGGCAATGGAAACCATCTGCCCAGCAACTGACCTCTCAGAGCAAATCTCGACGACAGGCAAAGAAGCGTCTGGCACTGGGAATATGAAGTTTATGATGAATGGGGCACTGACCATTGGCACATTAGATGGCGCAAACATTGAGATTTCAGAGGCTGTGGGCCTTGATAATTTCTTCTTATTTGGTGCCCAAGCTGAGCAATTAGCGAAAATTCGAGAACACTATAACCCCAACGAACTTATTGCAAATTCGCCTAATTTATCCCGCGTAATGACGCTATTGGAAAGTGGTCATTTTAATTTATTTGACCCAGACTTATTCCAGCCTTTAATTAATTCAATTCGTGATAACCATGACCAATGGCTAACAGCTTACGATTTTGATAGTTACGTGAAAGCACAAGAGGCAGCAGCTGCGCTTTACCAAGAGCAAAGTGCTTGGACCCAGAAGAGTATTTTAAATACGGCCGCATCAGCTATGTTTTCGAGCGACCGCACAATTAGCCAATACAACAGTGATATTTGGCAAGCAAAGGTAATCGAATTCAACAAGGCACAAGGAGACCGCAATGCCTAATTCTGCAAATCGTTATATTAGTAACCTTACCCGTGATACGTATGCACTTATTTTGGCAGGTGGCCGAGGCTCACGCCTCAAAGAATTAACTGATTGGCGTGCTAAACCCGCAGTGTATTTTGGTGGTAAGTTTCGCATTATTGATTTTCCGCTATCAAACTGCATTAATTCAGGCGTGCGCAAAGTAGGCATAGCAACGCAGTATAAATCGCACAGTTTAATTCGCCATGTTAATCGCGCGTGGGGTCATTTTAAAAAGGAATTAGGTGATTCAGTTGAAATTTTACCAGCGTCACAACGTTACAGTGATGACTGGTACTGTGGCACTGCTGATGCAGTGTATCAAAATATGGATATTATTCGTCACGATTTACCAAAATACGTAATGATCTTATCGGGCGACCATGTTTACCGTATGGACTATGGTGAGTTGATTGCAAAGCACGTAGAAACGGGCGCGGACATGACAGTTTGTTGTTTGGAAGTGCCAGTGGAAGAAGCCGCGGGTGCTTTTGGTGTGATGGCGGTTAATAACGAAAAACGCGTACAGCGCTTTGAAGAAAAACCAGCGAATCCTGCGCCATTACCGAACGACCCAACTAAGTGTTTAGCATCCATGGGTAACTATGTGTTTAATACTGAATTTTTGTTTGAGCAATTGAAAAAAGACGCACAAAATAGCTGCTCTGACCGCGATTTTGGCCACGATATAATTCCATCAATAATTGAAGAGCATAATGTGTACGCGTATCCATTTAGAGATGCACGCCAAGGGGGCACCCCTTATTGGCGCGATGTAGGTACGCTAGATTCGTTCTGGGAAGCGAATATGGAATTAGTATCGCCAACGCCATCACTTGATTTATATGATAGAAATTGGCCAATTTGGACTTATCAAGAGCAACTACCACCGGCAAAATTTATTTTTGATGATGAAACTCGCCGTGGCATGGCGGTGGATTCAACAGTTTCGGGTGGTTGTATTATTTCTGGCTCAACCATTCGCAAGTCACTGCTCTTCTCAAACGTGCATGTCCATTCATATTGCACTGTGGAAGAAGCGGTTATTTTGCCGGGTGTAGTGATTAACCGTAATTGTGTAATCAAAAAAGCGATAATTGATCGAAGCTGTGTGATCCCTGAAGGCTTAAGCATAGGTGTCGATCATAAACAAGATGAAGCCAATGGCTTTAGAATTTCAAGTGGTGGTGTGGTGCTTGTTACACGTGACATGATAGCAGCTCTTATAAAAAAGGAACAAGATGTCGCTAAAATAAACACCAAACCTTTAAGCCAAGCGGCGATGGTATAAGAGGATACTATGCGAGTTTTGATGTTAGCGGCTGAAAATGATTGTATTTTGGGCGCGAAAGTGGGCGGTGTTGCAGATGTAATTCGTGATGTTCCAAAAGCGCTTGCTGAGCATGATGTGGATGTTGATGTAGTGATCCCGGATTATGGTTATTATCACAGCCACTATCATGGTGAGTGTGTCGCAGAAGTGAGCTTTTCATTCGCTCACCAACAGCAAACTGCTTACCTTTATAAACTGCACGCAATTTCAAGCGACAAAGTGACGCAGTATGTG
Organism: Pseudoalteromonas sp.; assembly: GCF_041629635.1. Classification (GTDB taxonomy): domain Bacteria; phylum Pseudomonadota; class Gammaproteobacteria; order Enterobacterales; family Alteromonadaceae; genus Pseudoalteromonas. Next base: position 67,819 of record NZ_JBFKMX010000001.1, read on the forward strand.
GTGGTACATCCATTATTTCAACAAGCTGGGGAAAGCCGGGTTTATTGTCATGATGAAGATAATCGCCCATTTGCCAAAGATGCCACTAAGTTTGCGCTTTTTTGTAATGTTATTGCCGAGTGTATTTTGCAAGGACATTTATCGGCAGATATATATCATTTGCATGATTGGCATGCGGCAACCTTTGCTGTGCTACTGAAGTTTGATGCACGTTATCGCGATTTTGCCAACACTAAGCTGGTTTACACAGTTCATAACCTGGCGCTACAAGGTACGCGACCATTTAACGGCGATGATTCGAGCTTAGAGGCGTGGTTTCCAAGTTTAAGCTACGATGGACAACAATTATGCGACCCGCGTTACCCGTTTTGTTATAACCCGATGCGCGCAGCAATCAGTTTGGTTGATAAAGTACATTTTGTATCAGACAGTTATGCTGAAGAGGTGCTCTGTGCCAGCGACCATCAAAATGGTATATACGGCGGTGAAGGACTGGAGCATATTCTTGCTGACAATAGTAACAAACTCGTTGGCATTTTAAACGGGTGTGAATACAGCAATGAACCAGAACCTAAAGTCACATTAGATTGCTTTCTGCGCAGCAGTAAATCTTGTCTTCGAAACTGGATGAGTCGCTTTGAGCAACTAAAAACCGTGCATTATCTTGCCAATGAGCAAATATCGCTTTGGCAAGATAGTCCTCAGTTTAAAGGCCCCGTTGTGTCGAGCATTGGTAGGTTAACCGAACAAAAAGTGCGTTTGTTAGTTGAACGCATTGATGGCGAATTAGTGCTAAGTAAGTTGCTGTTCGATTTAGAACAAAAAAGCGGGCGTTTTATTATGCTTGGTAGTGGTGATAGCCACTATGAATTTATATTAATGCAGTTGATGGCAAAGCACAGTAACTTTTTGTTTTTAAATGGCTATGGGCAAAGCTTATCGGATGATTTATATGTGCTTGGTGATATTTTTTTAATGCCAAGTTCGTTTGAACCATGTGGCATCAGCCAGATGCTTGCGTTAAAAGCAGGGCAACCTTGCATTGTGCATGGGGTAGGTGGTTTAAAAGACACAATCAAACACCACGAAAACGGCTTTGTATTTGAAGGAAATACCATTAGTGAGCAAGTAACCTCATTGCAAAATGTGTTTAATGATGCGCTTAATCGTTATATGAACGACGGTACGCATTGGCAAACTATGGTGCAAACTGCCAAATCTAGCCGCTTTAGTTGGCAAAGCAGTATTGAACAGTATTTAACAAAACTATATAAAAACGAATAGTCAAATGTGGGCTTTCAGCTTTTAATTTAATGCGGATGGCTTGTAGTAATAGGTCATCCATCGACCTGAATTTTATATGCTTAGGATGAATGACATATTACTAAGTAACAATCTTAACCTACGTCGAAATAGCTAATCAAAATACACTAGGTATTAAAAGTGTATACCTAGGTAATTTTGAAAATGATAAAGGGGAGTAGTTAAAACAATCTAAAACCTAGTTTGGCAAATTGTTGCTTTTCGCTGGGAGCTTATTTGTAAAGAAAAATTATTATTTCACTCAGATAAGATCTTTTTGCTATACCTTAATGATAGAGTATTGAATGATGGATGGTGTTTATGTCAATTTCACTAACTACAGATGAGAAAGCTATTTTAAGCTCGGTTTCTATTCCTCCCCGACCCGAAGTGCTTCTTAAATTTTCAGAAGAAGCCAAAAAAGCTGAACCCAATATTTCTGTCATTTCAAACATATTACAGTCTGATGTTGCAATATCGGCGGCTATCTTACAAGTCGTGAATTCTGCTGCGTTCAGAAGATGTAAAGAAATTGAATCAATTGACCAAGCGATTATGACGCTTGGTTTAAAAAGACTGGTACCGCTTGTTCGTGCAGTCGCATTACAATCGACCATTGGTGATGATCCTAAGTTATCAAATTTCTGGGATAGCCAAACTGAGATAGCTCAATTTTCAGCAAGTATCGCATCTAAACTAAACAAGACAACCTTATCAAATCATGCATACATGCTAGGTTTGTTTCATTTTGTTGGTGTTCCTATTCTGAATCAACACTTTGCAGAATACTCGTCTATTATTGAGCTGGCGAATCAAGCTGGTTGGGACCATGCTGCTGATGAAGAAGTTGCACTTTTTAAAACGTCGCATACAACAATAGGTGCATTGTTAGCTCAACAATGGGGATTACCTAAGGCCATGATCTATGTTATTTACTATTTGCATGATACAGAAGGAATTTTCACATCAGGAGAACTTGACCAAAGCGGATTAGATTTAATGTCTATCCTTAAACTAGCAAGACATCTTCAGTTTATTAAATCGAACCCTGAAAATACTGATAACGAGTGGGCAAATATTGTGGATGATGTGGTAGATCATTTAGGCTGTGATGAGGAGGAGTTAACAGAGTTAATTGCTGAATGATTGGGGGTTAGATGTCAGGCGTCAAATCCATTAAAAAGTCACACCATTGTGCTATGTTCAGTTAGGATCTGGCGCTTAGATCATTTAAATGTTACAAATTTAAAGAGACACGGATAATTTAACTAGCATCGAAAAGCACATTAAAAAGACAATATAACGCAACTAGTCCATAGAAGTTTTATATAGGCAATGAGAGCCCAAGCAGGCTTCTTTCAGCCCCCTTAAAACATGCATATTCCTATTAAGCAAATATTTTCCCTAAAAATAATACGATGAAAGAAGCGCAGTTGGTTTTAAAACTAGGTGTTTTAGCTGATGAAGCAGCCTCGAGACAGATTTGTGCACGTACCGCTGCTTTTTATCGTTACTAAAGTGAACATTTAAAAGCGCCGATGGTTTAACGCGTCGAATATGTGATAAGTCCTAGGTATATTGTTATGTTTGATAAGCGAAAATTGTAAGTTACCATCGATTGGCGCATAAAACATATCCAGTTTGTTGCCACTTGTGGCTTATTCCAGATTATCGGGGGGATTACACGTAAGTGTAAATTTACTTCCCATACCTGCTTTACTTGTTAACGATATTTCGCCATTTAATTTTTCTTCAACTAATTTCTTGACAATATATAATCCCAAACCACTACCACCTTCACCTAATCGTGTGGTGTAGTATTTATCGAAGATATGCTCAGCAATTTCCGACGATATTCCTTTACCGTTATCAATAATATTAATAATGAGGCGCTTATTATCTAATCTAACATCTATTACAATTTCACCATTTTGCTCCTTATCGAAAGCGTGGATTAAGGCGTTATTGATTAAATTTAGTAATACCTGTGACAATGCGCCGATCTGTCCACGGAAGAGGATTGTATTTTCACATTCTACGATGAGTTTATGAGGTGAGTTTTTCAGTCTTGGGCTTAAGAGAGTGTTTATTTCTGCCAGATATTGGCTCATATTCACTTCTGTAAGTGCATCGTTAAATTCTCCAATAACAATGCTTTTAAAGCTCTGGACTAACAGGTTAGCATGCTGAATATTAGCATCCATGATAGTAAGCGCTTCCTTACTGTAATCCATGCACGCCAGAAGGTCTGGCTTAGAAAGAGATTGATCGTGTAATTTAGTTTCGGTAATCTGAAACTTCTCCTGAATGCCACTTAAAGCTGTCCGAGTAACCCCAAGCGGTGTAGCTAATTCGTGTCCTAATTCTCCGACTAACTCTCCTAAGTGATTGAGTTTCTCGGACTCAGCTAATTGTTCTTCTTTTTCTTTAGCATACGCTTCTAATGTTATATTTTGTTCTCTTAGTTGCACGATAAGTTGATCGCGAAGTAACAGTAGCTTTCGCAGTTTTAAATGTGTTTCGACACGAGCGAGTAATTCGGCTTCACGGATAGGTTTTGTGACATAATCAAGTGCCCCACAAGAAAATGCTTTTACGAGTTCATTAACATGTGTGCAGGCCGTCACAAAAATAACGGGAATATCTTTTAGCTCAGTCAACGACTTGAGTCTTCGACATGTTTCAAAGCCATCAATACCTGGCATCATAACATCTAACAAGATTAATTCGGGTAAAAAGAGCGAGGCTACCTGAATGGCTTTTTCACCATTTAAGGCAAATGCCACTTCATAGTCGTGCTGTTCCAAGATTTGCGTTAGCAAATCTAAATTCTCTTTTTTATCATCAACAACTAGTATACGGCTATTCTTCAGTTGCACAGAGTTAGTTGACATCTTTAATCTCCTCTAGTGCCGCTAATAACCCCTCCATATCATAATTATCAATAAACTTAAGCAAGTAGTCAGCACCAGCTGCATTAGCTGGGTGGTTCAATGCATTGTCATTGATCAGTGTGCGAACGAAGGACAGACGATTCATATCAGCAGCTTGAATTATCTGATGCTCTAAATCAGTTGAAAGGGTAAATATCACAGGTGCAGATTCGTTAATCTCTTCTTCAATGACAGGTGATTGATACTCAACATCAAACAAATCGGGAAACATTGTCACGATAGACTGAAAAATGTCGGAAAAAAGATAAGGTTTTGCAATGAACTGATCAAACCCAAGGTCGAGAAAAGATTGGATTTCATGACTTAAACTGAAAGCTGAAATTGCAATGCATTTAAGTTGACTAAAATCTTGGCTATTGCGAATGTGAATAATTAATTCATCACCTCGCATTACAGGCATCAATAAATCGATAAACGCAATATCAAAATGGCAGCCGGATTGTAGGGCTTGTAGAGCTTCCTGACCATTACATGCAAACTGATATTCAATATTACATGACTGCAATAGCCCGGCTAACACATCTCGGTTGTCTTTGTTATCGTCTACAATTAGCGCCATGAAGTTACATTGTGGCCTCAAGCTAATTTTGCGTAATTCTTTCTTCGAGGCAAACTCAACATCATTTGCTCTTTCAAACTGTAATTGAAAATAAAATTTTGAGCCAACACTCAGTTTCGACCATACTTCTAATTTACCACCTAAAAGTTCAACTTGTTTTGCTGAGATAGCTAAGCCTAATCCCGTGCCACCTTTTTCATGGCCTGCTTTTCCTTGGCTAAAGTTAGAAAAAAGTGAGGTTAACTCTTCCTCTGCAATGCCTAAGCCTGAATCTTCAATTTCAAATAAAATAGCGTTATCGACTCTACTTAACCTTAATACAATACGACCGCGCTCTGTAAACTTAACTGAATTACCGATAAGGTTGATTAATATTTGTTTTAATTTGCCTTGATCTGAGTTAACTATATAGCGAGAAGATAGTTGATTATCGAATTGGAACAGTAACCCTTTTTGTTCGCACTTTAATTGCAACATTTGTGTGATTTCTTCACACAGGGCGATTAAGTCAAAGATACTAGGCTTTAAAAGCATTGCGCCCGCTTCAATTTTTGAAATCTCAAGGACATCGTTGATAATGTCCAATAAATGTTCGCCAGCTTTTTTTATCTTATCTAAGTTTACCCTATGCTCTGCACTTAAATTATCGGAGTGGCTAATAATCTGAGTAAAGCCTAAAATGGCATTCATCGGCGTGCGGATTTCATGGCTCATGTTGGCCAAGAATTGACTTTTTGCTACATTAGCTTGTTCTGCTTTTTGGTTGGCGATACTTAATTCTTTTGTGCGGTCAATCACCTTTGATTCAAGCTCATCATTCATTTCTGATAAAGATTCATTCAACCACACATTATTACAAGCAATAACCATATTATACGCTAAACTTTCAAGCAATAATTGTTCATCACCAGAAATAGGGTTTTGGTATTTCAATACAAGATAGACTTCCTCACCAGTTTGACAACAGTATAAATAGAGTAATACATCAGTGTTGTTATAAAGGTTATTAAAGTGCACTTGATCAATGTAGCTATTTAAACTGTTTATCCATTGCTCATCTATTGACAACTTTGGTACGACATTTAATGGTTCAAAATACTTCAGAGTCCTTTTAACTAAAGTCACTTTCACTTCTGAATTATCGAGCATATTTGAAAGTGGCAATAAGTGATTGAGTTCTGACAATAAGTGAGATAAAAAATCTCGGCGATTGGTTAATTGCAAAAGCACTTGATTAAATTGCAGTATGTTTGAAAGAGAATGATGAATACTAGATAGTTTTAATAGCTCTTGATAACTGCGAAGTGACGAAACAATGACTGAGCGCAGCTTGTCTGAAGTTATTTCAGTTTTATTTTTATAATCATTAATATCATACTGCTGCATCACAGTCATCTGAGGTGCACTTCCCGGTTCACCTGTTCTAAGAATTATTCTAACTAAATTGTTTTTAATACTTTCGCGACAAAAAAGTACTACATTAAGTCCTGCATCTTCTGTCTCCATTACAACATCAAGAAACATCATCGCAATATCAGGGTGTTTTGTCAGAATCTCTTGCGCTTGTTTTCCCGAATAGGCATGTAAAAAGGATAATGGACGACCATCAAATTTGAATCCACCCAGTGCTAATGTGGTGATAGAGTGAATATCCTTTTCGTCATCAACAATCAACACTTTCCAAGGAAGTCGCTCTTCTTCTATCTCATCACTATTAGCTGCAAATAATAATTCATCCACAATTCTATTAGTATTTGTATAAAACATTAGTTAAGTGTAGAACACATCAATTACTAAGCAATAATCAATATTCTATTAATAAGATAACAGCGCAGGGTTCAACCTGAATAAAGCTAGCTAGGTTGATGTATTAATTTAATTCGGTTGTTTATTGTTTGTGATGAATTAGTAGGAGGCTTTGAACTCAATGAGTTCATGATTGAGAAGGGGAGGGTTTCTCAATATTATAATGTTCTTGATACAATAGTTAGTGTTGATTCTTTTATTGAACTTGCTGTTTTATTGGATTGGAGTTTGCAAAAACCAATGTAATGTCTGCTTTTCTAACAATATAAAACAGCAGCACAATTTATGTGTTAATAATGGAGTCACTTCAGTCACTGACCAAATTAGACTGAGATATGTTACCAGGCCGCTAAAGGTTGTGAGGTAATTAATGCAAGTTTTAAATTTTTATTTTCAAGATAATGAAGATTTTGTGTCGCTCAATAGCTATAGAGTGAAACCCTCTTAGTATTATAAAGAGATATAAATGGCAGCTATGCAACCATCACAATAATCGATAAAACTCGTGAGAGGCACATTTCTGCCAATTATCAATTTAAATCTACCTATCGCTGCTTTACTGATTTCCAAGGTACTTAGATAGTTGATCAACATGACTTTTTGTTTCTTCGATAAGCGAAGTGATCTGATCTGCCGAGTCCGTTGAGCTTTGTGCCAAATTTCTTACTTCATCTGCAACTACAGCAAAACCTCTTCCAGCTTCTCCAGCACGCGCAGCTTCAATGGCTGCATTGAGCGCTAACAGGTTAGTTTGGTTAGAAATATTATTAATGGATTGAACAATTGAGCTTATACGATCGAGCACCTGAGACATCGCAGTGTGGGTTTCAGATATCACTTGATTCTTACTTGATACATCTTCAGCGTATATAAGTACACTGGTTAACTTGCCAGCAATATCAGAGATAGGAGTCGCTTCAAGCACTAAATTAAGCTCTCTCCCTTTAGCATCACGAACGACAGTATCTTCTTTAATACTTTGTTCTTGGTACAGTTTCTGCCAGTGATTATCGCTAATCAAGTCTTTGATATTACCAATTAAATCCGATAATTGAGAGGTGTCTTTGCAGCCTAGCACATTGCACATTTGTGCATTGGCAGAAATTATCGTACCGCCACTATCGGTCTCTAACATTAAACTGCTGTCATTTATAGCGTTCATTCGCACATCGTTTTCCAATGACTTGCGTTTCGTTTTGTCTATATCTGCTTGAATTGCAACGAAATTGATTAAGGTTCCAGTTTCATCAAACACGGGATCAATTGCGAGAGAGATCCAATAGGCTTCGCCCTGTTTGTTATAGTTTAAAATTTCTTCATATAGAGACTCTTTGTTTTTAAGTTTACGAGCAATACGCTTAATAGTGTCACTGTCGGTATACTTTCCTTGTAAAAAAGAACCTGGTTTCTTGCCTTTAATTTCACTTAAACTAAAGCCTGTGATTTCTTCAAAACCACGGTTTACGTATTCAATTAAACCGTTTGCGTTTGTGATGATTACCGCATTGCTAGTGTTATTGGCTACCAAAGATAGCTTTTTAAATTCAACTTTTGCTTGGTACTCTTTGGTAACATCACGGACGAATGCGGTATATAGCATTCTATTTTCGAGGGTTATTTTGGAGAGCGAGAGAGAGACCCAAATTTCGCGACCATCTAATGTAACAATTTTTAGCTCTCTAGAGGAGCCTACAATTTTGTTTTCACCAGTTTTACGGTTGCGATTTATTTTTTCATCGTGAGAAGATTGGATTTCTTTGGGAACCAGTATTTTTACGTTTTTACCCATCACTTCTTCTTTGCTGACTCCCCACAGTTTTTCTGCAGCAGGATTGAAAAAGATAATTTTGTTATTTTCATCGATAGAAACAACAGCATCAACACACTGGTTGAGTGTTTGGTCGATCAGTTGCTCTGCTTCTCTTCGAGCTGTAATGTTTTTCACGATAGCTGAGTAACAAAGTTCGCCATTTAATTCGAATTTAGAAAGCGAAAGGGAGCACCATATTTTTTGATTACTTTTTGTCTCAATATATAAATCAATAGTTTTACCTACAAGCTTGTCCTTACCAGTACCTCGATGGCGATTAACATAATCATCATGATTTGCACGATGCTCCAGCGGGACAAGCATTTTGACATTGTTGCCAATAACTTCGTCTTTTGTGTAGCCCCAGAGTTTTTCCGCCGCGTTGTTGTAATACATCACTTCGTTTTTTGGATTTATGGCAATAATCGCATCTATGCTTTGATCTAAAATTTTGTCTGCAAAATTTGCGGTTTTATTAAAAATACCAAACATGTAGAAACTCCAGGTTTTTCTTCTTGTACGTAAGACCGGTAACTAAAGTTCAATTTACAATAAGAATATAGTGATTACAGTGATACTAGACAGAAAACTAAGATCTCTCCATTTATTATGATTTTGCTATGGAGATTACGCCGTATTGGTAAGAAATAATTAGCAACAGCTAAAAAATAACTACAAATCTGATGTGATTTGGTTCAAAGTGATTAATGTAATTTCATTATTTTCAATTAATCAATAATTGTTAATTGAACCTACTAATAGCCCAGTTCAAAGAGATACCTACGCGTAATACAAACGCCCCATCACCTTTCCAGATACGCTGTTTATTGGCTCATATATTACCGATATTAAAAGTGACCGTTTTACAATGCGTTATGAAGCGTTTAGTGAATCACAACAAGCTATATGTACCACAGGGTATGCCAATGTGGTTATGTTTAATATGAAAACTGCTCAAAAATCAACTATCCCGGAAGATATGCTAAAGGCACTAAAGCAGTAAGTGAAAGAACATAAATAAGCAGAGTTATAAATCTATTGCCTATTTAAGTTAATTTCATAAATGGTTTTTAGTTTAATTTAAGTGGTGAAAGAACTAATTTTAATACCTCAGAATGGAAAAACTTTCAAACACATGTAAGTGTTTAATATAAAAGCTTTTTTGCATTTATCTATTTCTAATCAAAGCGATTCATTTTAGCGATAAGTGTTAAAGTTAGAAAAACTTATATGCGAATTCACTGTTTCAGCTTGTAACAGCTAGCCAAAGGGTAAACCCACTAAAAAAATCTAAAAATAATTCACCCCCAAATTTATAGTCGTCCGTTTGTAGCTTTAAACCACCTATAAAAAGAGACAGATTATGAAAACAAACAAAACCTTAATCGCATTAACAATCGGTACACTAATTATGTCTGGTTGTTCGAATCAAGAGTCGGAACAAACGCAAACGATCGCAAAGCAGACTGAAAAAGAACAGCAAGCCCGAACGAATTTAGAAAATAAAGAAAATACCATGGTTGAAAAAATTGTCGTTACAGGCAGTAGATTGGCAGATGTTGAAGCCGCAGAGTACATGAAAGCTAGTCATCCACAAGTCTTAATGACTGCTCATGCAATGAGAAAGCGTATTGCGCCACCGCCACCTCCTGAATATTTTACAAAGCCTCAAAACCAAGATAACTACCTACCGAGTGATAGCAATGGGGTATTTCAAGCTGCAACCACACCGCTTTCTACTTTTTCGGTTGATGTTGATACCGGAAGTTATGCAAATGTGCGCAGCTATTTAAGCATGGGGCAAAAGCCACCAAAAGATGCCATCCGCGAAGAAGCATTTATTAATTATTTTGACTACAACTACCGCATACCAGAAGATATATCACAACCGTTTGCTACTTATACTGAATTAGCGCCAGCGCCTTGGAGTGATGAGCGCCATATTTTGCGTATTGGTTTGCAAGGTTATGATTTACCAGTGAGTGAACGCAAGCCTTCTAATTTGGTGTTCTTGGTGGATATATCGGGTTCGATGCATGATAAAAACAAGCTGCCTTTACTGGTACAAAGCTTAACCATGATGGTTAAGCAGTTATCGGCACGCGATACGGTGAGTTTGGTGACCTATGCAGGCAATACTGAATTAGTACTTAGCCCAACGAAAGGCAATGAAAAGCAAACTATTATCGATGCGCTGCAAAAACTACAAGCAGGCGGCGGTACGCATGGTGA
>NZ_JBFKMX010000002.1:0-76715 GCF_041629635.1 Pseudoalteromonas sp.
AAAAACATAGATCGGATTGATCGTAAAACCCTTTTTTTAGTGTTCAGCGGTGATACACTTGGCACTTCTTTAGTCGTAAATTACCTTTGGAGTGCTCCCTTGAAATTCGCTCTTCTTCCATGTGCTGCATTATTTGCAAGTCATACCTTTGCATCTGTTAGCCCAGCAACTGATAAGTTGGCAGACTATGCCGTAACACACTATCAAAACGCGCAAATTCATACTTTGGGCAATATGGTGTCATTCCCAACCGTTAATAAAAAAGACATTGATACACTGCAAAATCCGGACTTTATTGGTTTTAAGTCGCTATTAAAAATGAAAGCGGCGGAGCTTGGTTTTGATTACCAAGATTTTGGTCACACCGTATTAATCGGTATGGGTGAACAACAAGAGAAAGTAACCATAGTAACCCATGGCGATGTGCAACCAGCAGACCCAACAAAATGGCAACAAAGCCCATTTTTACTTGATAAAACCTCTGAACCAGGCAAATTAATTGGTCGAGGCACAGAAGATGATAAAGGCGCAATTGCGACTGCGCTTTATGCTATGAAAACGCTTAAAGATAACAATGTTAAGCTTAACAATCGCATCGAGCTTATGGTCTACCTAGCTGAAGAATCAGATTGGGAGCCACTAAAGCGCTTTATGAAAAGCTATCATCAACCAAAATACGCCGTCACTATTGATGCGTCTTACCCTGTGGTTGTAGCCGAGAAAGGCTGGAGTTTAATTGCGCCAACATTTTCAGGGTCATCACCACAAACAGGTGTTTATGTTAGCGAGTTAAAAGGCGGTGCATTTGTTAGCCAAATCCCAGAAGATGCCAGTATAGTGCTTCATAATGCTGATGAAACTACACTTACAAAGCTTAAACAAAACATCGATTCACTTAAAGATGTTCACGTTACACTTACACCACAAGGAGATACATTTTTAATAAATGTAAAAGGCGAATCGGCGCACTCTTCAGAACCTGAAGCAGGACACAATGCCATTGCTCATTTAGCTGAAATATTTAAAGGCATTGATTTAGAAAACAACAGTGATGGCCAAGCAATCGAATTTATTAATCAACTAATCGGCCTTGATTTATACGGCGCACAATTTGGTGAGATTGCCTACCGTCACGATTTTATGGGACCAATGACTGTCGCGCCAACATTATTAAAGCGCAGCGACAACGGCATTAAATTATCCGTTAATTTACGCCGCCCAGTTGGCAAAACAGAGCCGCTATTAAAATCTCAAATTGATACTGCCCTAAATAATTGGCAAGCTAATAACAATGTGACATTAAATAACGTGGAAATTCATATTGGTACGCCGATGCTGCTGAATGATGCACCGCATGCTGAAGCGCTTTTAGATATCTTTAAACATTTCACTGGTGATAAAGATGCAAGCTTTGTTTCAATTGGTGGTGGTACCAATGCCAAATTATTTGATAACGCTGTGTCGTTTGGCCCGTCGATGCCTGGTAAAAAATATACAGGTCACTCTGAGCACGAGTATTTAACGCCTGAGCAAATGGCGCTTAACCTAAAAATGTATACCGCCATGATGGTAAAACTTGGCAATATGTAAAAACAATATTCATAAAAAAAGCGCAGATTTTACTGCGCTTTTTTGTTTTAAATAAGGTTAAAAAATATTCGCATCCATTGCATCAGCAATGTAATCAATGGTTTTTTGAGCGCGAACACTGTTGCCCGCTTGATCTAAACGCGGTGAAAATACTGCAATAGAGAATCGCTCTGGCGCAACCGCAATAATGCCGCCGCCAACACCACTTTTCGCAGGTAAGCCAACTTTAAATGCCCAATCACCGCTTGTTTCATATAAACCGGCAGTGGTCATTACCGCAAGCAAACGCTCTACGTTTTCTTCACTCATTAGTTTTTTCTTAGTAATTGGATGCACACCACGGTTTGCAAATGGTGATGCCATAACAGCTAAATCTGACACAGTTACACCAATTGAGCATTGGCGTGTGTAAATATCGAGGTTATCTTTCACATCTCCATAAAAACGATCATATGACTTTAATAATTCAGCAATAGCTAAGTTATGGCCATTTGTTTCAGACTCAGATTGATAAATACTTTTTAATACAGGTAGTTCTGTATTTGCAAATTCGTTATACCAATGTAATAGACCTTGCCACTTATTCTCTTTCTCTCCCTCAAGCAAACTTACTGTCGCCATTGCGCCTGCATTTACTAATGGATTAACACTGCGCGCTTTATTTAGCTCAATTGCAGCAACTGAGTTAAAGGGTAAACCCGTTGCATTCACACCAATTTTTGAAGCTACCTGTTCAGCTCCTTTCGCTTCAAGTGCAAGTGCTAATGTAAACACCTTTGAAATTGATTGAATTGAAAAACGTGCATCCACATCGCCATAGCTATAAAGTTTGCCATCGTTCGTGACAAGGGCTATACCAAAAAGGTCGGGGTTCACTTTTGCAAGTGCCGGAATATAATCGGCGTTAGCACCTGCTTTTTCATCTTTATACATACTATGCGCTTTTGCTAAAAGCGCCTCGATTTCATTAACTTTTGCAACCTTTGCAACACCACTTAATGGCACTAAAAGGATGAGTGTAAGTAACCATTTTTTCATCATCATTGTTCCTTAATATTTGAATCCAAACGACGTTTGTAGTCTGAAGTTATCTGCTTTTGTACCAAATTTATCTTCTACTTCACCATGCTGAAGCTCTATGCCTAACTTCGACATTTCGGTTGGTGACCAAATTAAGTTTGCGGTGGAATAAATACTTTGTTTAAACGAGCGATTAAACTGAGTAGATAGGTTATCAAGTGTCATCACACTTAAACCCAAACTACTGCTCATATCATCTTGCCATTGATGGTCGAGGTAAACAAAACCGCCTGTTGCTGTGATTGCTTCAAGGTTGCCTTTGGCATTTATACCTGCATCAGAACCACCTGTTTGTGCTGAATACACACTGCAGCAAGGGTCATTGATATAACGGCTAATACCATCACCATGCACCACTTGATATTTAATGCTGCTTTGCGTACTTACATTAAAAGCGCCCGATAAATTAACACCCCAACCTAACGTTTCATCACTTTGCCAAGGCGTTTCGTAGCCTAGTTTGCGTAAAATAAACGAACTTTTAAAATGACCAAACTCACCTTGTTTTAAATAATAAGCTGTTATGTCTGGTAGCTCGTTTACTTCATCATAAAGGTACACTCGCTCGTCTGTGCTACTAGGGTATGCAAAATCAGAATCTGAGCGCTCTAGCGATACCGCAAATTTGCTTTGTTTGTCTAAATTAAAGGTATAACGAACTTGAAGTTGACGTGTGAAGACCATTGAGTTTGGTCCCCAGTAATCGAGAATATTAGGGAAAGAATCAATATCCATAAATCCGGTGAAAGTCTGACCCGCACCAAAGTTACCGAGTTCACCCCATAGATGGGTTAAATGGAATCCTGCGTTGCCATCGCTTTGAAACATATCAAATTCAAAGCGCGTTTTCATTTCGCCATATTTAGTTAGTGTAAAACTTTTTAAATAGAGTTTCGACTGTCCAGCGCTTAACAAAGTGTTGTCGTCGACAGTGTCTTTTTCATAAGCAATAGACGAGGTTTGGAAACCTGCGTGATTGGTCATTTCGCCACTATTATAGATAGCATCTAACCAAATATGACCGCCAATTTGTAAGCGCGTATCGGTACCGCTTAACCGAATACTGCGCTCAGGTGCTTTGTATTGGTGGCTTGGCCTTTGCTTAAACACAGCCAACTAGCTATTTTTTTCAATATCTTGCTGATATGAGAGAGTTTTAGCTTCTGTTTTTTGCCAGTGTGTAGCTGCGTTTCTAACTTTTCAATGTGCTTATCTTTTTGCTGTAATGCGTTTTCTAATTTAGATAATCGCGCTTCAAGTTCGCTAAGACGCTTTTCTAATTCACTTTCATTGGCATAAGAAAAGCTTGATGAAATAAATAGGCCTAATGCGCAGAAACGAAAAAAGTGTGAGTATGGAAATCGTTTTATTTGTGTTGTAGACATGTCATTTCCTTACTAAATCTACGATGCAAAGCGATGTGAGGTTTTTGAAAAGTATCGTGTAACGAGAAATCATAGTTCCATAAATATTACTTACCGACAATACTATTTGAGTTTGATTTTATAATTTTTTTCTTTAAAAACGAGAGCTTGGCTATAAGTAAATATTCATTTTTTATAGTGTAAACTGCCGAGCTTGCTTTGGTAAGCTAGTAAATAGATATGCAATTGATGTCTAAAGCAGATTTATTAATATTCATTTTTTCTTAGATCTTTTTGTTAAAATAAACATTAATTTAGTTATTTATGTCAAAAGTATGATGTCACTTATTACATTGATTAATAATTTAAAATAAGACTTTTTAACAGAGTTACACACTTTTTTTGGGGATAACCTTGTCGTACTAAAGGGTGATTGTACTAGTTTTTATCTTTCTTTTAACAACGCTTTCATAGCAAAGTGCTACGTGCAATTAATACAATTTTATTTTTACTATGGCCTATATAATAAACTGTCGATTAAAATATAAGGCTTATTGTATTCTTCCTAGGCATATTTAAGTTTTGAATATTTTTAAATACCTAATAGCTTATTAATTGCTCATACCCCTCCTAACTTAGCGCCACATCAAACTGCGAATACAGTTTACGTATTTAGAGTGCCGAGAAGGCCTGAGCGGACAAGTTGCCAATAAATTACTGAGTTCATTTTCGTATTCTGCATTGGTTTTAAGCTCTAACAACACATATTCACCCAGAGAAATGCCTTTACTTAAATTGGCCTGTTGACGATAACGTTGATCGAACGATTCAATTTTTGAGTCAAAGGTTGCCCTCATTTTTTCATCGCTGGAAATATAATATTCACGATGATAACGGCAAATAATAATTGGGCTATGCTCTGTTGCCCACATACATTGTGCTTCTATAGGTAAGTTGCCATAGGCTGATTTAAGGGCATGATGCCAAGCAAATTGTGGCATGCTAAAATCAAGCTTTGTGTCATATATCACTTTATATCCTTTGCCCGCTTGGCGATGTTTGAATTCCAACTTTGCTTTTTTGGCATTAGTTAAATCACCATACCAACGAATGCGTACTTTTTTACGTGTACTAATACCGCTTAAGTTTTCCTCATAGCGTGCCAACAAAGGCGTATCTAAATACAAGCTGTTAATGTCTCGCGGAGCATAATGCTGTCGAAATTGCATATTGTGCGCCTGTAGCCAAATTTGTACTTCTTGTAATCGGTTAAGTGGCACAGGTACTTTTACTTCAAACCGATATTCTCTTGGTTGTATATTCATTTTGGTTTGTCCGATTTCATTACTGTGTTGTACAGATCTTTCACATCTAGCGCTTCGCTCTGAATAGCAAGACCATTTACCAGCAGCTGACTGCCAAGCTCTGCAGTTTGCTTAATATTGCAATCGCTATCACTGCAAAAATAGTCTGTAACGCGCATTATCGCTGGGCCAAATATGCGTTTTTTTGAATAACTCATTAATGCTTTATGTTGGATATTTGATGCACGCACATGATGCGCCTCTATTAGTGAGTTATCTTTCGCTACAAGACCGAAATTCACATCATCAAAATGAGTATCACTGACCACCAACTGGCTTTGCTCACCTGCTGAGATTGCTTTATCACGTACATTTTTGAACTTGGCATGTCTTACTGTGAGAGTTGATCCACTCACATCAATTCCATCGCCACCTGAGCGAAAACCAATATTGGTAAATTGACTGGTATCCAGTACCCCTGTGCAAAAATCGCAATCAAACGCATCTGAAAGTGCATTTTTGATGGTTAAGTCATAAATATTGATATCTGCGTTAATAATGTTCAGACCATCTTCTGATTGATTGTCAGTAATTTGTACACTGCGCATATTGACATTTCCCTTCACAAAATAAATTGCGCCACGTGGTTGCCATAAACCAAGTTTCGGGCTGCTGGCATAGCTAATGTAAAGATGATCTATTTGATGGGCGGTATTTTGCTCTTTTGCAAACACACTAAGCCCTGACCATTTTGATGTATTTTGTTGTCTTGTCATTATCACTGGCGCACTTAGCGTACCTTTGCTATAAAACGTGCCAAACACCATTAAGCCCGCATTTCGTGCAAATTTAAGTGTGGTGCCTTGAGGGATAACCACTTCCGTATTAGCAGGGGTGACTAAATAATCATTTATTTCCCACTCTCCTACTTTAAACTCCCATTTATTTTGCGATTGAGTAATAAAATGGGCATATTTAGCACTATCAAACGGATTCATTCCGCCGCGAGGAATAAAGGCAAGTGGTGCTGTGCCTTTTTGAAAGAAAAAGGTTTCATTTCCTTTACCTTTAAGAGCAACTCTTGCCGAAATTGCTTTTAAGCGAGATGGTAGTGTTAATGCGAGTGACTCTCCCGGTGCAATGCTAACCGGTAACTCATCATTAATTTTCTCGAGCGGTGAGATTTCTTGCTGCTTAGTGATGCCTTCGATACTATTAATTATAAGTGGCTGTTCTTCAGTATTTGTTACCTGCCAAACAAGCTTGCCATTTTGCTCATTTAAACGACTGTATAAATCCCAATTGGCTTTGGCTTTATAGTTATCCATTTGTTTATGAAGCTCACGGCTAACATCAGAAAATTGGCTACACTCTGAACTTTGGTAATTATTTTGCCAACAGGTCGCTTGTTGCTTCATTACATGATAATTGAAGGGAGTTATAAGCGGGCTATCTAGATGCAAAGATTTGATAAATGTTATGTCATAGCTTTCAAGCGCCGGGATTAATTTAGTTTCGAGTGAACTTAAAAGCTGCTCTTTTGCCGCTAAATAGTGCGCATTAACCACATCATCGGCAAGCATTGCTTTACTTAAAGCAAAACGGTGGCTTGGCGGTTTCATTAACCAAATGTGTGCGGCTGGCGTGACTGCCACATCACTTTGAATAGGTTCTAGCTTTGCAATATGCGGGTTGTAATACCAACGCCAGTTGTTCCAGGTTAATGCATGCCACGCCCCCCACAAATCAACCATAGCGAGGTATTGACCTAAACGCGCAGCATCAAATACATCACTAGCAGGACGTTTGCCTGTTAAAAAGTCATCAAGTAATGCAAGTGCAATTTGACGCTGATTGGCAAGGGCCTGATTAGCTAAAATGGTTTTTTGTTGCAATACTCGCGGTTTTAAGGTGCGAGTGACTTCCCCGTGGCTATTGGTTGTTTCTGATAGCAAATCGAGACGTGTAATTAAACCTTCAGTGCGATTATTCACTGCTAGTAAGTCTTGACTAAAAGCTTGTTCAAACAACATTACGCCCCAATCAGCGCCATTTACCACAAGCTTAACAGGTATATTTTTTGGCGAGATAATATCAAATCCACTCACGTCTAAGCTTTTGGCAAACAGGTTTGGCCCTTGATTGACCCTTACACTTGGTGCAACAAGGGCAAATTTGCGCGAACCAAACATCGCTTGTTTTTTCTTTAACTCAACTTTAAGTGACCAACGATCAGCTTTATTAACATGATCAAGCATATCACCTTGTAACCTTACTTTTGCCGCGTACTTTTCTTTACCAAAGTAAATTACGCCGCTCACTTGGCTGCGATTCTCAGGAATAATGCCACGCTCAAACGCGCTGCGTCTGTCTTCTTCCAGTTTGAGCCAGTCTTGGTATTTAATATCGACCTTAATAAGCGGCAAGTCAGTTTTCGCCGTAAGGTAGCTGTGTGGCAAGGTGATTAAGCTCGATGCCAACTGCAACGCTTTTTCTTTATTTGAAAGGTGTGTTGCGACAAACCCTTTATCTACTAAAAAGCGTTTTACTGCACCAGTGGATGGCAACAATAAAATCGTTAACAGTACCAGGCTGAATATCAGTTTAAGTTGTTCACTCCGGTTAAATTGCTGTTTTGCTGTGTCTAAACGCATAACTAGACTCCTGCAATATTATGTTGCTCGAGAAGCGAAATATTGATGCCGTTAAACGCATTTGAAAGGGCATTCATGCAAGCATCGATTTGCTTTTCATCGCTCACTGAGATAAAAAAGCTGGCATCAAAACGGGTATCTGCAATATCAATGCGGCGTAACTCAATGCGGTCGGCGTGACTTGAAAGTAACTCTTTGAGTTGTGAAACCAATTGAGTGTCTTGATAACCTGTATCTGATACATGGTTAAGTGAGAGAAAGAGTCCATTTTCTTGTTTTGTTTGACTGTCACGTTTTTTTATCCAAGCTATCAGCAATAAAGTGACAAAACAGGACACTACTGCTGCAAGGGTTTGCCCTGCACCAAGTGCAACTGCAATACCAATATTTAAAAACAGATAAAGCAGTTCTTCTGGCTCTTTAATCGGCGTTCTAAAACGCACTATTGAAAGCGCCCCAACTAAACCAAGCGCTAGCGCAAGTGAGGCTTTAACCACGGTGATGATTAAAATGACACTTAGCATTAAAAGTGGAAATAAACGCGAAAAGTCTTGGCGGTTACAAAATGCACTGGCGTATTTGCGAAAATGCGCCCCTATAATGCTCGCCATTACAAAACCAATGATAAGGTTGAATACCAGTGACGCAAGCTGCACACTGGCGTAAGGGAAAAACATATTGCGAATGTCTTTAGGTAGAAACGCAATTAACATTGGGTCGACTGATTCCATAACGGCTCCTATTAGATTGCTAACGTAATTTAGGGCTGTGCGCTTGTTGTTTTTCTTAAACAACACAACACGCTTTCCAACATTTAGGCAATTACCAATCCAAAACAGTCTGTACCGGAATAAACCATATCAAAATTTAAATAAAGCATTAAGAATCAATCTATTGATATTCTTAACTGTGCCTTTTACCAACACTTGTAAAATAAACTTTCGCCATAAGCTCTCAGATAATGCTTCGCATTTTGCAAATATTTAGCACCCGATTTCCATTTTATGTAACTTTTTAATCGAAAATTTGCCTTGAAGTAGACTCTCTCCAACACGAAATAAATTGCCTATTTCAAACCATTACCCTTTATTTATCAAAAAATTAAATGTAGCGATTGAAGTGTTAAAGATGTGTTTTTCAGATCCTTAACATGTCACTGGTTTTAAATTTGCACTTTATTCATCAAGTTAAAAAGGATGGAGCAAAGTAATGGCGTTAAAAATTTATAAAGCCGCAAATATTAAAAACGTGTTGTTAATCACGGCACTGGTGTTTGTTGCCTCTTGTAAATATGAAGCGGTGAGTGAATTACCAGCCATATCTTCAGATTCCGTTTCAAATGAAGTTAGCGCCAGCGACTTTGCTTTACCTATGTGCGATGGTGAATGCACTTGCGATGAAGCGCAAATCGACTTTAACGATACAGGTTCTTTGTTGGCAGGTGATTTTCCCGAAGGGAATTTTCCAAACTGTACTAGCCAGTCTGGCTTTTTACAGGATTGTGATGTAGGCGCTGACATTGAACAAACTAATAATGACGACGGTCATGCAGGTTTTAGCTTCACCAAATTAAAGGGTAACGGCGATGCTTTGTATGACAATGAATCTACGTCTGTTTGTGTGCTTGATAACATCACTGACTTAGTTTGGGAAGTTAAAACCTTTGCTGGCTCTGGTGATTTACAAGATGCCACACATACCTATAGCTTTCGAGATGATAACTACCCATCTTTTTCTACCGTAAATGGAGGTGAGTGTGACAGTGAATGCGATAGCCAAAGCTACTTAAATCGACTAAATCAAAAAGCATTATGTGGCTTTAGTGATTGGCGATTACCAAGTAAAGTGGAGTTGCAAGAATTGGTCAACTACAACACATTCTCCCCAGCAATAGATAGCAATTATTTTCCAAACACAAAATCAAATTTTTATTGGTCAAGCACGCTAGATGTAGATGATGAAGGCAATATTTGGGCGGTAGATTTTAATGTTGGCCGTGTCGTTGGGGGAGGGAGTTCCACTACCCGTCATATTCGTGCTGTACGTGGTCAAAACCGGTTGCTAAATCAATTTTCACCCCCAACAGGAAAAGAGCAATTAGTAAATAACCGTCATTTATTTGCTCCTCAACAACGTTGCAATACCATCGAAGAGAACACAGCGCCAAGCAGTCGTTATAAACAAGATAGTGAAGGGAATGTGCTCGATACCTTAACAGGCTTAATTTGGCAAAAATGTGTGGTAGGACTCAGTGGTGAAAATTGTGAACAAGGACAAGCTGAAAAGCTAGATTGGCAACAAGCCCTTGATTTTGCAAGTAATTTAAATGATTCAACCCCTAATGCAAATCCGTGGCGAATGCCCAGTATAAAAGAGTTACAACAAAATATTGAGCTGGCCTGTGAAGAGCCACCGCTTAATCCATTTGCCTTTAAAAATATTCCATTTGGTGAAGTGTGGAGCAGTACACCTACGCCGCGTAACGATAACGCAAGTTACCAATACCAGTATCAAAACAGCATTATTTTCTACAGTGAACGACAGAACAAACATCACGTGCACTTAGTGCGGAGCTGTAACACATTTTAGGAGACAAGTTATGAAAATAGTAAGCACAATTGGTTTTTTGCTGTGTTTTTTCTCAGCGAATTCAAGCGCAAAAAGTGAAATTAATTTTTACGATTATTCAATCGGTGTGAGTTACCAAAACTTAACTGCCAGTGATTACCGCGCCACCACGGATGGGCCGTTGATTTATGGTGGCAAGGCCCATGCCATTGGCTTGTATTATAAGGGCGAACCCCACCCATACCTGCAATTTGCCACTGGTCTGGATTATATGTACATGGAAGATACTGTACCTTTTGTACAAATGGTTAAAAACGAATTTACCGGACAAGTGAGTAGTAAAGAATCGACCATTACAGGTTTTGCAATGTATGCAGAAACAGGTTTAAAATTTACACCTAAAACTTTAGACCGATTGAGCATCGGAATACTTGGCGGTTATCGCTATAACAATATTGAACGTTCAGTGTTTCGCTGTGACACCTGTGAAAATCAAGAGCTCAATGACTTTGAAAGTTCGATGTATGCAAAGGGGTTTATTGAATATCAGCTAACTCAAAACATACATATTCAATTTAATTATTCTAATTTCTTCGCCGAGAATGGTTTTGAAAATGCCTTTGGTCTTCATATTAGTGTGTTTGGACTATAGGTTTAAAAAATTAGATAAGAATAGTGATGTATAACATCACTTTAATTATTTATTAGAGATTACTGGCATTGAATGATGTACTTTCAAAAAAATCATCAAGTATGAAACCCTGTTGCTTAGAAGACCATCGAAACTTGCAAAAATAGGGTTAATTCACCACAAATAGTCTATCCGTACTGGATATTGAAACCTAGCTTTATTGAGATTGAAACGACGCCCAATGACAATTGCTGATTTACTATTAGAACTAATAAAAAACACTTGCTGGTTGAAGACAAGTGTTTTTATGGTTGGGATATGATCGAGTTGTTATGTATGTTTATCGATGACGCACTGTATAAGTAGCGATGGCAGCTAAAGCACCAATAAAAACCGCACTAGTCATTCCAGCAGCGATTAGCATGCCGAGTGTTACCCCGAGTGCAAATATTGCCAAACCACCCTCGATGAGATGAGAAACCTCAAAATCCAATGCGGTGTTGTCTGTCGATGTCATAATATTAGCCCTGTTCTGTTGATGCGTTAAATATAAGCTGAATAGTTGTTGTATAGTTTTGCTTTGTGTTTAACGGTTATAATCGGTGATAATTGGTAAGACGTTAAGTGCAAATGGAATTTAAAAAGAAGTAATTGGCAAATACTCTAGATGCAGCTCCAATGTTTCCCACATAGGAGCCGCTGTTCTGTTAAATTATTGAGTTTTAAGTTGGCTTAACTGCTTATATTTTTGCTCAACCAAATAAGTAAGCTGCGCCGCCGCTTGCTCTACTGTATCAGCAAGTTGTGACAACTCGGCAGCCGCATCCGATATACCAGTCATATTAGAACTTAAATCTTCAGTCACTGCACTTTGCTCTTCTGCGGCTGTGGCAATTTGAGTAACTTCGTCTGAGATTAACGCAAGCTCATTTACCATTTCTCCCATTTGCGATGCAGCTCTAGCACAATGCTCCATCGCATCACTTGCTTGCGCAACAGATTTTTCGATAATCGATTCGGAGGTTCCCACCTCACTTTGCAAATTATCTATTAATTGACTGATTTCATTTGTAGAGTCTTGAGTTTTTGAGGCTAGTGAGCGAACTTCATCAGCAACAACAGCAAAGCCACGCCCTTGCTCGCCTGCACGAGCAGCTTCTATAGCTGCGTTAAGTGCTAATAGATTTGTTTGCTCGGCAATAGAGCGAATTACATCCAAAATATGGGTAATATCCTTACTTCTTTGGGCAACTGCAATTATTGACTCTTTTGCACTATTAACATGTTCAGTCATAGTTTCCACAGAGTGTGATGCAGCAACAATGCCTTGTTCGCTTTCTTTAACTTTAAGATTGGTATTGTTAGTGGTAGTAGCCGCACTTTCAGATGAACGTGCTACCTCAGTCGCTGTAGCACTAAGCTCATTTATTGCAGTAACCACACTATTGATTTCAATATGCTGCATATTCACTTTTGCTTTAATTTCTTTCGCAGCTTGAGAGGTGTTCGCAGATTGGCTGAAAGAGTCATTTGCAAGATCTTTCAAACCGTCAATCATAGTCCTTAGTTTTTGTGTGAACTGATTAAATCCTGCAGCTAGTGAGATTAGTTCTTCGTGTTGGGTTACAGATAAGCTAACAGAAAGATCACCTTCACTGCTCGCAAGGTTCTCAATACGCTGTTTAATATCAGTAATAGGTTTAACAATGGTTCTCAAAATAAAGATAGATATGCCAATTGCAATTACAGACACAATTACCCCAATGAGCATCATGGTTTTTCCCACACTGGCAGTTGCAGTTGCTTGATTTTCAGCGAGTTTAGCTGCATTAGCTAATGCCACATCTTTCGGCAATTCGATGATTAAACTCCACGTTGTATTTGCAACAGTAATATCTATTGGCATAGAAAAAACCAAATTATTACTAACTTCAATTTTCTCTTGGCGCTTTCGAATGTTCATTATGCTGTTTGCATCATTGTTGGTAAGTGATTCACTTAGTGGACGTGCTAAATTTTTATAATGACTTGATCCAACCACCAATCCAATGTTACTTAAAATGGTAACTTTGGCTTTTCCATTGTAAAGACTGTTCGAAATACTATTTGTAAGCAACTGAAATTTAGGTAAATTTATATCAACACCTACAATGCCAATAAAGTCGCTATTGTTCATAATAGGTACTGTTAATGACGTCATTAACTCTGACTGCCCCGGCTCAATTTCGTATAGATATGGCTCCATAATACAGGGATTTTTGGTATCCTTAGCACACAAATACCATTCACTTTCGCGATATCCAAATTCATTTTTATCATTCAAATACTTTTCTGCTGCATCCTCAACTTGGTGTTGTACTAAACTACCATCGTTTTCCCGTGTGATATAAATCTCAAGGGTACCTGCTCCCGGAACAGAGTGAGTGAAACCTTCAATATATTCGCTGTCTTTCTGATCATAACCATTCGCCTCGAACTGAGCATAGATCGATGATATATCAGGGTTTTTAGAAAGCGCCCCTAGGGTTAATTGGTATACCCCGTCTCGCGATAATGGCATTGATTTAGCGGTGTTTGATAAACCACCAGCAAGTGTAAGCGGTATTTTGTATTCTGTATTGATATAGCCTGCGATTTGAGTTGCATAATATTGTGTTTTACTCATCAGCTTGTCGTTTATTTCATCCAACAAAACCGACTGCACACGTTTACTTTGCATTTGATTATTGGTGTTTAATTGGAACCAACTAATTGCCACCAAGGTAATTACTAAAAGTGCCAAAGTTGTTGATATAAATGCGATTAATTTTGTTCTGATCGAAAGATGGTGCATAAATCTACCAGCTCATTTATTTTCTACTTATTTCAATATAGTCAAACCTAAGAAAAATAACGGAATTATGCTGAATTTAATGCATAGTTTAAGGATAATTTAGATAATGGCTTGTGGCCTCACGCCAAATAAAAATCTGAAATTCAGGCTAATTAGATTCCCATTAGCACTCGCACATTTGGCTGAAAAGTCCATTATGGGTGTACTATTTGATTAAAATTACATTGTCGAACAAGGGCAAACCACCTAGCATTAAAACGCTCCACATGCACTTTTACTTCGGGAAGTTTGAGCGAAATACCCAACGGTTTTGCCAGGTGTTTTTCAATGAGCTTCTGCTCATGATGATCCGTAATATTTTTAAATTGCGTTAACAGTGAATTACGCATTTCATCATTTATCTGCGAACCTATGTGATGTAAATAACCTGCATGAACCCATGCCAAGAGTGCTTTAGAAGTGACATTTGGAAATGCTTCAGTTTGTTGAAAAGTAGGCGAATAAAGACGCTGGTAATTTGTTAGTTCTTTTTGCACTACAAAAGAAAACAATAAATAGGTAGCTGCTAAAATTTTACCCGATTGCTTATTAATTGACTGATAATGATCGAGCGCTTTTCGAAAGTGTTGTTCAGCTAGTGCAAATTTTTTTTCTTGAAAGGCTATCACACCTTGATTGAAATTAATCATTCCCATCATATTGATATTTTTGCCAGCTTCAGCAAGCCTTGCAGAATATTCAAATAGTGACTTCGCGCGGTCAAGGTCTTGATTTTCTCGGGCAAGAAGAGCAATACTGTTATTTAATATAACACGCAAACGGTCATTACTGGCATTTCGATAAGAGCATTTAAAACTTAACTCAGCATCAATCAAATAATTATTTCGTCTTAGCCAAATACCTAAAGCACTGGTAATCGTAGTGATATTTTCAGAAAAATAATCAGACTTATGATATTCGAATGCATTTGCTACTGAATCAATTAAATTATCTAATTTACCCAAGGGCAAAGAAGCCCGCATATATAGAATGTACCACTCAATTAACTGCTCTTCTGTGAGGTTTGCGGTTAAATCAATACTTTCAAGAATTCTGTAGCTTTCAGAAGGTTTTACAGTTAGGTAATCTTTCGCCTCTTTCAATTGTTCATCAACGGTTACACCCCAAACTAATGGACTGGCAAGTATGAACAATAAACAAGCAAAACGCACCATAGTGTTCCTATATTGATTAATACAGACACAAAAAAGTGTATTAAATAACACCTTATTGTGCCTTATTCTTATAACTTACTATGATAAAAACTATCAATTTTTTAGAAACATGAGTTAACTTTCAATGTAATCGTGATTTTGCGTTAAACAAATACTTCTTCTAATTCACGACTGATTCAATTAATAACCAATTATCTAAAATGGCGCCGAAACCATTTCGTTTACTTTTCTAAATTTAGAACGAAACAAGCAATTATTAAATATAAAAGTTAAAATACTTAAGCATACAGACGACAAACGATTAGTTAATATTAAACAAAGTAGTAATAACTTTGAAACTAAATACTCTACATAAGAAAAATGCCAATTGTTCTTCCTCAAATAAAACAAGTTATATTTTAATGGATATTATAAAGTGGTACTAGGTCTATTCTTCTCCTAACAACCTGGATAAAAAGCAAAAAGCATGCTGTTCATTCCTATAACTAATAGAAAACCAGCGTATGTTAATTGTGGCGCTTTCTAACGAATTTTTAGTTACAGGCTGTCAGATAATCTACGTTTTATATATATACTTATGCTATGTAATAGAATCATTCATTACATGCAAAGAGCACAAACCGTTACTTTTTGTATGATTTTTTAAAAATTCACCTATAGTGTAAAAAATTTTTTTAGGATTTATCTATGTGTCGCTTTATTGCTTATAAAGGTGCAGAAGTCACCTTAAACGACATTGTAATTTCACCTACCAATTCACTCGTTGAGCAGAGCAAAGATGCTAAGAAGCGTAAAAAGCCACTCAATGGCGATGGCTTTGGTTTGAGCTGGTATCCTACCCATGATGATCCCTTCCCAGCACGGTTTGTTAGTATTGAACCTGCTTGGAGCAATCAAAACTTACAACAAATTGCGAGCAAAGTCAGAAGCCAGTGTTTTTTTGCCCATGTACGTGATGCATCAGTTGGCATGCCAGTTTCTCAAGCCAATTGCCATCCGTTCAATTTTCAAAAATATACCTTTATGCACAATGGCCGGTTAGATCAGTTTGTTAAATTTAGACGCAGTATACTAAATCAACTCTCAAACAAAGCATTTGATTTAGTTAAAGGTAATACGGACTCAGAATGCATATTTGCACTCTTTCTCGACACTATCGAATTTGCTGATAATTTAACAACAGATGATATTAAACATGCGCTTTATTTGGTCATCAAAAAAATCATTGATATTCGCGTTGCCACTGAGGCAAACACCAATGCATTTATTAATCTTGCAGTATCAGATGGCACATCATTAGTTGCTACACGCTATGCCACTGATCGAAATAGTCAGCCAGCGTCTTTATTTTATGGCGTAGGCGCTTTAGAACTAACATCAGAAAAAGATTTTAGTTTACATGGTGCTAATACTAATAAAACCGCGATTATCAGCTCAGAGCCGCTCACAGAAGAAGATACAGACTGGGTAAAGGTAGAGCGTAACCACTCAGTGGTAGTCGACAAGGATAACAATGTTTACAGCGAACGTGTTCCTGTCGACTATCAAACTTAATGAATAAATGACTGGAGTGTTATTCATCACTCCAGTCATCGTCATCAAACTTTTTACGTTTTGATTTATGACTTAATTTATCTTTTGGTTTATCCTTTTTTGCTTTTTTATGTGCTTTGTTTTTCTCAAGATAACTACCTTGACTTTGCTCATGCTTCATCGAAACTCTCAAACGACCTAGTTATTTCATTGCGAGAACTGTTGGCGCTCGCTCTATGGCTTACTTTATAAAGCGCCTTTAGATACTTTCGCCAAATACGCACCTCGTAAAATGCTGATTCTTCCTCTGAATTAACATTATCAACGAAACGCTGCTCTACTTCATTTTCAGGTTGTAATTCGCCACAATACAATCCGTTTAATGTATAGCCATAATTAATTAAAAAATTTGCCTCAGGAATAGTAAAAAAGCCAGCCCTATCGATGCCACCTGGAAAGTGTTCATCGTCATAAAATTTTCGACTACCTAATCTAATTTCAGCTGCCATATTTTTAATCTCAACATGTTAGAAAATTAAACTTTGTTCGCACCAAATAATCAGTGCACTCGCAAGTGAAAAATAGTTAAATTTTGCCAAGAAGAAAATCAAAAAATTATTGTCGTTAAGATAAAAATTTGTAGTGAATATAATAATGAAATGAACAGAGAGAATTTTCATTTTGAACGTTTAGTCACGTTATGAGTATGCATTTTATTTTTTGAGCTCTACCCTTGCTATACAATTTACAGATTCCGGTTGTATTTAATAATATGCCGCTTAACACATTCGTTGGATATACCTTCCATAAAAATAATAAGCTCTTTAATATTAATGAGATAAATTAAAAAGGGAAAATATGATGAAAGGTATTTTTATATGTTTATTATTAATATGCCAAGCAAGCTACGCCAATACTCTCTATAGCAGAGCGAGTGAATGCACTGTTGACTTAAATGCTGAAGTAAAGGAATTCAAAACCTCGGTCAATTACAATCGAAGCAAAGACGAGCAAGAACAACTTAATGCGGTAAGAAAAAAGCTTTTTACTCTGATAAAAAAACAACTAGGCCAATACCCAAACGGCATGATTGAACAGAGTGTAATTTTTAAAAGTGACATTCAAACAAGGAAATTAATAGGTACCGTCGTTGTCAAACCGGTTACGAATTGCTCAGGGAAAACCTATGAAATTAACGAAGATAACCTCCGTTTACTAAGTACAATTTTGTCTGAAAATACGTTTCCTGCAATAAAATTCAATACTGAGCATACATTTGAGCCGCAAATACCAAAACAGATTGAACGAATAAAGTTTGATGGTCAAATATCAAAAAGGGCTATTTTTGGTATAGCTATTGGTGATAGTTATGATGATACCATCACTAAATTAGGAAGGTTTACCTTAGTATGGCCAATTAATAATTCAGTAACAATGACATTAATTGGGAGGAATCACTTGTTCTTATTTGAAGACAATCAGCTGGTTCATTATCAATATCACAGCAGTTTGTTACCAATGTCTTTAGCAAATCAACTAGAACTAGAAGCGATGGATTTTGAAATTAACCTAGCTTCATCGAGCATCAATATTAAAGATAACCTTTCAGATAAACAAAAAATCGAATTACAAAACATATTTTTTGACGTAACTTTTAGCTCTATTCATCATGATGGTGAAACAACTTTTAGTAGGTTAAATAGTTTTAGCATAGGTGAACCAATTGAAATCAAAAATCTTAATAAACTTCCCTGCTTTGAGAACGACGCTAATTACGATCAGTTTCTGATAAAAAACAAAGATTCAATGGTATCTTTTGTAGATGTAGATAATAAGTCAGCCTTGCTCACAGGTTGTTTACAAAAATTTGTGCTATTGGCAAATGGTAACTTAAGAGAAATTGCGTTGTTAGATGAAATTTCAAAAGCAAAGGCAAATATCCAGATCATCACTAAATTGATAAACCACTTAAAACCTTGGACATTTAATAATATAAACCATGGGCAACCTGTTGCTGCATTATCTGCGCTTGGTGCAAAAATAGAATGGCAACAAGCGGTGTTAGAAACACCAAACTGGCATGGTATTTTTGAAATTTATGATGACGCTGTTTATAGCGGGAAAATTATACCTCTCGAGTAATATTATTATTTTCAGCTGACAAAATAGTTTTACGACAAAGCCTTGTTAATTTGAATTAAAGTAAAACTAAATATAGAAAAGGGCAAAGTTGCCCTTTTCTATATTTGGCGTTTTATTCATATCCATTCAGCTATTAAAGTTCCACAATAAATACATATTTTTCAAAGTTGTATTCTGTTCATTAAAAAATATATGTATTTAAGAGAATTATTTAATTCTCAGTAAAACTTAAAAATTATTTCATCATTGATTATGTAAAAACACAAAAGATCCGACTTAATTAAGCTTTAGAAGCACAACTAAGCAATTTCTGTTTGCTTCGTATTTTTTCAATTAATCATCATTAAACAGCTACAAAAACATAATTCGAAGCATCACTATTCAAATATGTTATTCGAAAATTATTTTATGTTTATCATAAAACTTCATTTGACAATCATAAAACAACTGATTAATTTATAAGCCATGACTATACGAATTAACTTAGATGTAGAACTTGCAAAAAACAAAATGTCTTTGAAACAGTTATCCGGCGATATTAGTATTTCAATGACTAATTTGTCTTTGCTTAAGAATGGCAAAGTAAAAGCTATTCGGTTCTCAACATTAGAAGCAATCTGTCAGGCGCTTAATTGTCAGCCTGGTGACATTTTGCAGTACGAATCAACTAATCCAAACACCCATTTGGATTAAGCAAAAAGGCACGCTATATGAACTCTCGTGAAAATTTACTAACTGCAGGCGCTTGTGCGCTGCTCGCTGTGCTGTTTCCATTTTATTGGATTACCTTTTTAGGCCAATCTATGGCTGGATTTGAAGAAGCACTAAAGCAAGATCTGCTCACATTTAATTGGCTTGATTTACTGTTTGTAATAATCGGTGCTTTAGAGGTGAGTATTTACTTAGCTCTTAGCAACCACTTTAAAAATCATTTTAATGCAACGGCTGCTCGTATGTTGTTGTTTATAATGGCAGGGCTTGTGTCTGTCTTTCATTTAACCGTCTTGTTTGATATTTACTTTGCCTTATCAAATCAAACTACCTTATCAGAAACAACTGGCGTGGTAGTTATGGTTATTGCACTAGGGTCACTTGGGCTATTTTCGTTAGTTGCCGCTGTTTTTTCGATTGTATGTTTAGTGAATCAGCATTTACCGGCCCTTCTAAAAGTGTTTTCAGTTTTAATGTTACTGATGTGTCTTTTACAGATGACACTTGTTTTATCATTTACCAACGTATTTTTATTCCCAGCAGCTCTACTACTACTTTCAATATATTTTGTAAAAGAAAAAGAAGAACTCGAAGTGATTTAGCCCGCGTTAATCAGTTTTACAGAATAAGGAAATGTGATGCGTTTATTTAAATATATGGTGAGCTTTACTCTACTAATACTTTGTTGGAGCAGTATTTGCCTTTATGGCGCACTTAACGGTTGGTGGTTAACAGCTCTTGCGAAGCAAGGTGATACAAATCACTTTATCAAGGCTGTTAATCAACGTTTTTTAAGTGAAGCCAAAGGCAATTTGGCTTTCATCGTTCTTGAAAATGGTCGTGTGGTATCAAAACTGTTTTCGCCATCAATCGATAAAATAAACGGCGAAACTTTGTTTCCGGTTGCATCAATGAGCAAGTTATTTACTGCCTATGGTATTTCTCAATTAGCGCAACAAGGTCAAATTGATTTAGATGCGCCAATTGCTAAATATTTAACTCCAGCTTGGCAGTTACCTTCTTCATCATTTGATCATAACGAAATCACAATGAGGCTTTTACTGTCACATACTTCAGGGTTAGTGGATGGATTAGGCTTTGCTGACATACCTAAAGAACAAACATTACCAAGCCTGCTTGAATCTCTACAACAACCAAAAAGCTCTCGCGGAAATGCAAAGCTTGAAATAGGCTACGCACCATCAACAGAGTGGCAATACTCGGGCGGTGGCTACCTTATTGCCGAGCACATCATCGAAAACATTACAGGCATCACATTTGAGGCGTTTATGGCGGATGCGGTTTTTATGCCACTTAAAATGAACCGTGCGAATTATCAATTTATTGGCGCACAAACAAACATTGCAAATGCATATGATAGCGAAGGAAATAAATCAGCTTCTTATCAATATGTTAGCCCCGCAGCAACAGGTTTGTTGGCAAGTGCAGATGACTTAACTCAATTTGTCATTGCTTTACAGCAACGTAATACAAATTCAGAGCAGGCAATCAAAGATCTAAGCCAGCCGCTCGGGTATAAACTTGGCGCCCCGATTTGGGGCATGGGAGCCATGTTGTATGCACCAACACCTGAGGGAAATTTTATTTTTGGCCATGATGGCGCAAACGAGCCTGCCATTAATAGCGCGCTTCGCATCAACCCAAATACCAATGATGCAATAATCGTATTAAGTTCTGGTGGTGATCACCTTGCAAGTAGAATTGCATCAGAGTGGACATTATGGCAAACCGGAGTCCCCGACTTTTTAAACTTTGATAGCGCAATTGCCAGTGCGTTTTTACCTATTGGGTTTGGTATTTTGGTGATTTTCGTAAGTCTTGTGCTGTTTTACCGAAAATCCCCACCGTTAATTTCAAAATCATCAGATAATAGGGTATTGCAATATTAAAAACGCTTATGGAACCCAAAAAGATAGGTACCAACTGAGTCCACAATTTCACTTATTAAAACACCCCGTACTTCACTTTATTAGTTGTTATGTCGGGGGTTTATTTGGCAATTATTTTGTAAGTTAAACATAGCGTAATTTTTAAATCTAAAGCATTGTTAAGCGTAAGTGGCGTTTATCCAGAAATTCACAAGCACGCATAACGAACATTCAGAGCAGATATAAAGCGCTAAACAGCGCTTTAACTCATCTATTTACACTATTAGATTAAAGTCTAAGTTGATGTACAACCAACCTTTGTTTTAAATCAAAATGGCTAACGGTTTAGCATGTGACAATCTTTGTCGCAAGAAAGTAACTCTCACTTACACAAGGACAGATAAGCTATGACTACCGCATTTTATATTCCAACCGTAAATTTGATGGGCGCAGGTTGTTTAACTGACGCAGTCGATAATATTCAGGCACAAGGATTTAAAAAAGGCCTAATTGTTACCGATAAAATTCTTAACCAAATTGGGGTTGTTGAAAAAGTACAATCACTATTAACAAAGCGAGATGTGGCAACCGCTGTGTTTGATGGTACTCAACCCAACCCAACTGTAAGTAACGTAAACGATGGTTTGGCTATTTTAAAAAACGAAGACTGTGACTTTGTTATTTCACTTGGTGGAGGCTCGCCACATGATTGTGCGAAAGGCATTGCACTTGTAGCTGCAAATGGTGGCAAAATTGGCGATTACGAAGGCGTAGATCAATCCGCGAAACCTATGTTACCACTTATCGCCATTAATACTACGGCAGGCACAGCTTCAGAAATGACGCGTTTTTGTATTATCACGGATGAAGAACGCCACATTAAAATGGCCATTGTAGATAAACATACAACACCACTAGTTTCAGTAAACGACCCAGAATTAATGCTCGCAAAACCAGCTTCGCTCACCGCAGCAACCGGTATGGACGCATTAACCCATGCAATCGAAGCCTATGTATCAATTGCAGCAACGCCAATTACCGATGCTGTAGCCATCAAAGCGATTGAGTTAATTCAAGCCAATCTTCGTAATGCAGTTAATCACGGTCACTATATTGAAGCTCGTGAGCAAATGGCATACGCCCAGTTTATGGCTGGTATGGCGTTTAATAATGCTTCACTTGGTTATGTGCATGCAATGGCACATCAACTTGGAGGTTTTTACGATTTACCACATGGGGTATGTAACGCTATTTTACTTCCGCACGTGCAACGCTTTAACGCAAAAGCAGTACCAGGGCGCTTACGTGATGTTGCAAAAGCAATGGGAGTCGATGTAAGTAACCTTTCAGAAAAACAAGGTGCTGATGCCGCAATTGATGCAATTGTTAGCCTCGCCAGTGACGTTGGTATTCCATCAGGTATTGAGCAACTAGGAGCCAAAGCAGATGATATTCCAACACTAACGGAAAATGCTTTAAAAGATGCTTGTGGCTTTACTAATCCGATTCAAGCTACAGCAGAGGAAATTGCAGAGATTTTCCGCGCCGCAATGTAATCCTAACAGGATTTATTCTGAATAATAAAAGGTTAACTATCGTTGTTAACCTTTTTTTAATGCCATTTTTTATTAATTCAGTAAACCTAGTATGTAAAACCAATCACTTATTCAAATATTAGTCACTGCTTGTACTGCAATACTTAAAAATAAAAGCAAAATAAATTTTTACCTTTACGACAATAATTTATCGTTTTACTTGCTTCTCAAATCAACCTAATTTGTGAGCGTTAAAAATATCACTCCAGTTAATTGTAAAAGGGTACATATGAAGATTTTTTTAATGGTATTAGCTCTCGCAAGCACACTTGTTATTGCTAGCGAAGAGCAAGCAAGCGTTGAAACAGTTAAAGATTCTTACGAATTCTGCCTTGATATGGCAGCAGATGAAGAAAACAAAGACAATGCCGTTTTGTTTTGTGTTAATGACGAATTAAAGTCACTCGGTTACAAACCTTTTGATTCATTACAAGCAATCAAAAGCTACATTAAAGCTGACTAATAAACGCTTTAATTAAATTGATACAGACCCAAAAGGTTAGCCAAAGGCTAACCTTTTTTGCTTTCATTTTTTTAACTTGCTCCTCATCATTTTCAAGATCAAGTTAAACGGCATTGGCTTCTTCTATTACTTTTCTAAACTCGGTTTTACGATTGATAACGCACTCTTTTGCATGCACAACACTTTCTAAAAAGTCAATAACTTGCGTCTGAAGTTTAATGCGGTTTAATTTATTAATACGGGTGATCCCACCTGGGCTTAACACGTTTACTTCAATTAATTTACCACCAATCACATCAATACCCGTAAAGTACAACCCATCGCGAACCAATTTAGGGCCAATGTAACGGCATAATTTTTTCTCTTGTGCGCTTAGCTTATGCTTAACTACTCTTCCACCAGCATGAACATTTGAGCGA
Source organism: Pseudoalteromonas sp. (assembly GCF_041629635.1). Taxonomy (GTDB): domain Bacteria; phylum Pseudomonadota; class Gammaproteobacteria; order Enterobacterales; family Alteromonadaceae; genus Pseudoalteromonas. The sequence continues at coordinate 23,991 of NZ_JBFKMX010000002.1, forward strand.
ACATCATTCGATGCGGGAATACGTTTCATAGCACCAATAGGCTCACCATTGAGCATTAAGATACGCACATCCCCTTCTTCGGCACCTTCCACATATTCTTGCAAAATTACATAGTTACTGCCTTTGCCGTGTTCATCACCACCAATATAAAAATCAAGCAGTGAACGGAAGCTATGACGAGCTCCCTTTTCGAGCACGATAACACCACGCCCACCGTAGCCATCGAGTGGCTTAAGAATCATTTTATTACTTTCTGATTCTTCAAAAATACGCTCTAAGTAATCACGATTTTTAGATACATGGGTCGCCGGAATAAACTCACTTTCAGTATCTTGGAACGACGCCGTGTACACCTTGTTGTTCGCGATACGCAGACCATCAAGATCATTCATAATAAATGCATCACCGCGAACTGAGTCTAAGAAATTCAAAGCGAGCGTATCTAGTGGCGGATTCGCACGCATAATAATTGCATCAAAACCTGCAAGCGGTAATTGAGCACGTTTAAACACCGCATTACGGTAAAAGCTAGGAATATTATCTGAAAGCTTGCTCTTTTTAACAAATACATCACAAAATGCGCTTGCGATACTGTCACGAATAGTTAAGTTATTTACTGTTGAAAGTGCCACTGTGTGACCACGTTTTACACATTCGTGAATCAAACGCAGAGTTGAATCCGTTTCAGGCTCTACACGCTCCCATGGGTACATGATAAAACAAATTTTCATAATACATTCCGAGTTTAAGTTATCTTCAAGAACTAATTTAAGGGTGCGGAGCATACCTAATTTCGGCCGCGCGCGTTGTAAAAAAAATTTATCGTCACCAAAAATTTTATTTAGATAATACTGACCGAACAAATCCACGAGCATATCAATTAATTATCTCTTGAGGATGATTGCTCTAAAAAACAAGTGTTACTTACTAATGTTTTGGATGAAAGAGTGTGGACAAAGAACACTTTTATAACCCAAATACCAAGCATTACATTATCTCAATTTTGTTTTAATAGCGTTAAACTCAAAAAGAGAAGCCGCTTAAGACCACATTGTCATCAATAGGATTTACAATAATTTCAAGCAGTAAATTTATTACTCATATCCTTTTCAATAAGATGTTAAACACTCTTTTACAGACTGCTTGCTGTATAAGAAATAATACTTCATGAACAATAACCCAGCATAGCATCATCATGAAGCTACTCATTTAATCTTATGAACACTTAATTCTAACGTTAGGCAAGTAATTAAGTGCAAATAAAATAGTGCATTTTCATTTTTCGGTGGTGATAGATAATACTTTGAATGGTGCTAGCACATGTGAAGTATACTCAGCAATTCACAGTATTTACTCCGGGGTAATTAAGTTTGCCAGTCCACTAGCAGCTAAAAGTTTAGGTAAAATAAAAAAATCGTATAATTTTAAAGAGTTTAATTAAAATCCCACTATACTTTGGTTGTTTGGGAAAATCGTGAACACGTAACAATCACCAATAATACAGTTTCAACTGACAGCTTAACTGCATGAAATTAAAATGAGATTTGCAAAACGACACCCCGAACTGCAATTTGTCTATAAATATTGCCACAATCAATTAAATAATGTGCTTTGCACTCGTAAATACGGAGATGTTTACATGAAAAAAAATACTCTAGCGCTATCTGTTTTAGTAGCTTTGTGTACTTTCCCCTCAATGGCCAACGATAAGCAAATTTGGTTAGGGGGATTTGCCGAATATTACTATGCTGATAAAGATAAGTTTCAAACATTACCTAAAGACCGCATAGACTGGGGTTGGGGCTTAGAGCTCGGTGAGCGCTTCAATTCATCTTGGGGGGGCAGGTTTGAGTATGCACACATAAATTTAGAAGCATACCCTGGTCAAACATCAATTGATGGCTATCGCTTGGGCTTTGATGCCATGTATTTCCCCTTTGAAAACGACACCTATGTGTTTGCTGGCTTAAAACATGAGTCGCTTGATCAAGGCTATAACCTCGGTAATTTAGGTCTTGGCAAGCATTGGGCACTAACAGAAAAATGGAAAGTTATCACTGAAGTCGCTGCCTACCATGAATTTGGCGAATCACACAAAGATTTTAGCGGTAAACTTGGGTTGCTTTACCAATTTGGCACGCACACTTCACCAGCCAAGCCTGCACCGGCTCCAGTGCTAGACAGTGATAACGATGGAGTGATTGATGAGAAAGATAGATGTCCCAATACTGCTACAGGCATGGCTGTTGATACTAACGGTTGTGCCCTGCCACTCGACAGCGATAAAGATGGTGTAATCGACAGCCAAGATAAGTGTCCCGATACGCCACAAACTGACAAAACCGACGCTGATGGTTGTACACTATTCAACGAAACTCAAGAAAGCATTACCTTAGCGGTACATTTTGAAAATAATTCAAGCAAAATTCGTGATTCGGAAATTGATGATTTACGACGTTTCGCTGAGTTTATGAAAAAGTACCCAGATGTATCTGCTCAAATAGAAGGCCACAGTTCAGCGCCTGGTAATGCCGATTACAACTTGTCACTCTCTGAAGCGCGAGCAAAGGCAACCAAGCAAATGCTAATTGATAAATATGGTGTTGATGCATCACGTTTAACAGCTGTCGGTTATGGTGAAACTCGTTTACTTAATACCGCGAACACGCAAGAAGCACATCAACAGAACAGACGTATTGAAGCAAAAATGATGGTTACTAAGCGCAAAAAAGTAACAAAATAACCTTCCAGTTAATTAGTCGAATATAAAGCTCCTTAAGGGGGCTTTTTCGTCAAGTTAATTAAAATCTACAGCGCGATAACGCTTTACTTTTTAAGCGTTCGTTTCCTTCTTTTCTGTTTTTATATATGAACTATTGAACCAGAAAAGTTCTGCTTTTTTTCAACTCGATTGATTAAATAAAAAATCAAAACCAGTTATGACATGATTCTTATTACTAATTGATAGCAGTTTCATTTTGCATGTGTGAAGAGTGATTAAAAATACTAATGCGACTTTTCATTTAACATTGCAAGTACTTCAATAGTATTGATAGAGTCTTTTTGGAATTCTGATAGAAATTTTTCTGCATATTCTTGATAAACATTTTGTTCTATAAATACAGCAAATATTTCGGGGTCGATATGACCTTTTTTAGCCATTTTAAGCATGATATCGACGCATTCGCTGATTTTTTTTGCTTCCTTATAGGGTCTATCAGATGCAGTGAGGGCCTCGAAAATATCTGCAATAGCCATCATTCGTGCTGGTACTGACATCTGATGTTTAACAAGCCCTCTTGGATAGCCTTGACCATCCATTCTTTCATGATGTCCCCCAGCGTATTCAGGCACTTGTTTAAGATGCTTTGGAAACGGCAATGACTCAAGCATTTTGATGGTGATATTAATGTGTTTGTTCACAATTTTACGTTCATCTTCAGTGAGTGTACCACGCTGAACTTGAAGACATTTCAACTCTTCATCATTCAATAATTTAACAGGACCCAATTTCGAATTATATTGGTAGCGTGCGGCAATTTGCATTAATTTTTGACATTGTTCATCTGAAAGATACTCGCCACCAATATTTACTATGGCAATAAAACTTCTATCACTGGCCAGTGTTTGGAGCTTTTCATTGTATGCTTGTTCACTCAGTTGATTTCGTAGATAAGCAATTTCAATCTCCTTTTCAATCACATCAAAGCGTGTATTAATTAACCCAATGCGGTCGTAGACTGTTTCGAGCTTGGTTGCTTTATCCATTATGTATTCAGGTGTGGCTATTTTTCCACAATCATGAAGCCAGCCAGCTACGTTCAAGGCATACTTTTCTTGTTCAGACATTGAAAAACTCGCTAATGGGCCATGTTCAATATCATTTACAGCATGGGCTAACATCATAGTGAGCTCTGGCACTCTTCGACAATGCGCGCCAGTGTATGGCGATTTTTCGTCAATTGCTTGAGCAATCAGCTCGGCAAATGAGCGAAACAGTTGTTCCATATTATCAATTAGCGCCTGATTACTCATTGCCACAGCGGCGAGCGATGCCAAAGCTTCTACTAATTCGATTTTTACTGAATCAAATTGCTTCACCTTTTCGTTTTCCATGGGATTAATTAATTGCATGACGCCATTAACATCACCTTCATGATTTAACATTGGCACCGTCAAAACTGTTTTGGTGTAATAACCTGTTTGCTCATCCATTTTTATTGCTTGAGTAAGTGGATACCGAGTACATTCATACACATCAGGAATATTAATGGTTTGCTTTTTGTGTGATGCTATCGTTACAAGAGCACTTTCATTTGCACTGCCATCAGGGTAATAAAGTGCGATTGGTGAAAAGGTGATTTCGTTTTTAGTACTACCGCCCAAATGTAATTCAAGAGAATTATTAATAACGGTTTCAAAATAAAGATGATCATCTTTTTGCAAATAAATGGTACCTGCATCTGCATGACATAATGATTTAGCCGACAACAAAATGTCTTCCAATAATTTAGTTGTATTTCGTTCAGTTGAAAGACGGTAGCTTAAGTCGAGTAATTGCTTAAGGGCACTATCACTATCTAAACTTGACATCCTCAAAATTCCTTCAAATCGGAAAGATCAAACTGCAACCCTTCTTTTGCAAAATCAAAATTAATCGACGGCATTATTTTAATAAGCCGCTGAAAATATTCGTCTAAATCATCATCAGTGCGTTCAGGAGCATGACTATAAATGAATGTCTTTTTGGCTTTGCACTGCTCTGCCAGCACTAAAACCTGTTCGACACTGGAGTGGCCCCAGTCGCGCTTTTTATGGAGTTCAAAATCAAAATATTGCCCATCGTGGATTAGAACATCAATGTTTTCTAAAACCGCAAGCCACAGTTCGTAATCAGTGGTCTGATGTAATTCAGGAAAGAGTTCATTATCGGTAACATAAGCAATATGCTTTTGATCACGTGATACGACAAAAGCCAACCCTTCATTAGGATGATTAATGGGCAAACACTTTATCGAAAAGCCAGCAACATCAAAACACGTTTTCTGTATACTTTTTAACGTTATTTTAGAAGGTAATTGACGATAATTAACGGGAAAATAACTCTTATCCATCTGTGCTAAAATAGCGTTATCATCGCGTGGTTCTGTCTTTGGAACATAAATATTAATTTCACGATTAAGTTGATAAATGGGTGCAAAAAATGGGAAGCCTTGAATATGGTCCCAATGATGATGGGTTAAGAGTATATTGACTGGTCGTTTATCATTTAACAGCTCATCTCCCAATACACGAATGCCAGTACCAGAATCTAAAATCACAAATTCATCACCCTGACTAATCATGGTACACGCTGTATTTCCACCATACTTAATTGTTGCTGGTCCGGGAGTTGGAGTTGAACCACGAGTACCGTAAAAAGATAATTTCATCAAAAAATATGAGTTACACTAAGCTTATTTAGGTATAGTGAGAAAGCATGCACTTGTCCATATCAATAGCACCTGTGGTAAGTTTTAACCGTTTTAAAATAGCACTTTGCCTTCATGCAATGAATAACTCATTATTACTCGCTTTAGCTGACTGCTATTTTCAATACTTCGCGCAGCTTTGATGGTGTAAAACACAGCATTTTTAAATAACCTCTTTAATTCGTTAATTTGTTTCAATGCAGTGTATTTCGTTGATTTTTTCCTATTATCCCTTTTGGATTCTTTGTGAAACACAATTATTTTAACTTGATTCTCAAGTCAATCAAAATTGCGAACTCTCTCACTCTATTTAGTAAACTAAAATGCATGATAATTTAATTCGTATTAATAACTTTAGTGCAGCTTAATTTTAACATTGCTAATGCATCTGCGATGAGTGAGAATGTTTGTTAACAATAGATTTATAGTGTATAGACGTCAGGGCTTACAATAGATGCCTAAGTTGCTGCGTTTTGCAATATACATGGCTTGATCTGCACGACTGATAAGTTGACTAAGTGACTGAGGTTTATTGTTGAGCATTGCTACGCCAATACTCACGCCAAAATCTAACGCTAGAATTTCATTCGATACTGATTCAAGTATCAACTGATGGATCCGCCTAGCCACTTTCTCACCATCTAAATCGTTAGAATTTTCCATAATAATAATAAACTCATCACCACCAAAACGCACTGCAATGTCACTTGAGCGTGTTTGTTGCTGAATGATATTTGCAATTTGGCATAATAATTTGTCGCCCCTTTTGTGACCGAAGACATCGTTTACACGTTTAAACTTATTCAAATCCAGAAACAAAATGGAACAATTTAAGTTATTTCTAATGCACAAGGAAATAAAGGAATCACCCACATTATTAAGGTAAGCTCGGTTAAATAAACCTGTGAGTTCATCATGTGAAGCATTAAACCTTAGCTTTTCTTCAAGCTCTCGCTTTTCAATTGCAACAGAAGTAATTAGGGCTGCAACATTAACAATTTCGTGTTCTACTGCAGTGGGCGTTTTAGGTTGATGGTGATAAATAGCAAATGTACCAATGACATCATTAGATGAATTACAAATTGGTACTGCCCAACATGAGTGTAAATTTGCCTTTTGGGTTAGTGGTAACAGAGAGTGCCAATTAGGGTGGGAGTTGATATTTTCAACAATAACAGTTTTGTTTAAATATGCAGCGGCGCCGCAACTGCCAATACTCGCTCCAATTTCAACACCTTCAATCGCTTCGTTGTAAAAATCAGGTAAATTGTTCTTAGCACCACTGTGTAATGTATTTGTTTCTTGATTTAAAATCAAAATAGTCACTTTGCTGTCCGGCAGAAACTCCTCAACCGCGGCAATAACCTTTGCTAAAAAAGGTTGAATATCTGCACTCAATGCAAGCGCACTTAATAAATCATTAAATCGCCGATGTGCGGAAAGCAAAAGTTTAACGTTTGTCAAAGAGTTACCCTCACATTATTGTAACTATGTTTTATCAAAAAAATGTACACTTTATCGTATTCATTAGATTACTTTGAAGTAATTTACAAATCCAATTTCTACATTTCATTTTTTCACATTATTACAAATACCATCTACACTTTTATATCATTTATAACGTTTTGAAAATACACTTTTTGTCGATTTATGAAACGATTTTTATTGGCTTCGGCTTACTTTGTTTTTGCGCCCTTACTCTGTGCATCTGAATATGAAGATGTATTTGATCTGAGCCTCAATGACTTATTTGAATTAGAAATAACCACGGCATCTAACCGTGGCGAACATATTAAAAATGCACCTGCGACTGTAATTGTTGTGTCCAAGGAGGACATTCAGAACCGAGGCTACGAAAGTTTAGATGAGATCTTTCTAGATTTACCTGGCATGGAAATGATTTACACCCACGGCGATTCCTTCTTCTCGAACTATATGCGCGGCTATCGCTATACTATTGGTACACCATTCTTGGTGATGGTTGATGGTGTTACAGTCAACAGTTTGTACTTTAATCAAGTAACACAAATATCTTCATTCCCATTAACCAGTATTGAACAAATTGAAATTGTTTATGGTCCAGCTTCGGTGATTTATGGAGCAAATGCCTTTATGGGCGTTGTAAACGTTATCACTAGAAAACCACAACAATCAGGGGCAAGTTTTACAGCTAATACAAGGAGTAGTATTAATGGCGATATCAACTTTGATATGAGTTATGCATATCAAGGTGATTTATTCTCTACGCGTTTTAGTATGCATTATGAAGATTTTGATGTAGCAGATCGCATCGACAACAACGCTAATTATTGGCTGCAAGATCAACATTACAACTCTGAACTTTGGGGAGAGTTTGTCGATAGCAGCAATGTTATGTCAAATCAGTTTAGCTCTAAAACCAAGCGTCTTGGCTTCGAGGCCTATGTTTCATTAGGAGATATTGAACTTTCCTCTTTTTATCTATTAGAACAAAATGGCTACGGCGCCACTTATCCTTCAGACAGACTGCCAGCTTCTGGTAAATGGCCTATATATCAATATGGTGCCACCTTAAAATATACCAAAAAGATATCAGCTCAACTTGAATCTCGCTCTCGTTTTCATGCTCAAAGCGATGGCGTCAAGGGAGATGGTTATGACGTAGAGGCGTGGAATGTGACAAACACCAGTGCTATTACGCAAAATATTGGAGGCATTCTTCTTGCTCCCAACGAGTCTGCGCGGATGACGTACTTTCAATATTGGCTAACCAAAAATCATGCCTTCTCATTTAATCAAGATTTAGATTATCAGCTCAATGATAAGGTTAAATTCCTAACTGGTGTCAAATATGATTATCAAGATTTACAACGCTCTTATGTATTATCAGGTGGGGAGCCGATTTCTCCCTTAGCACCACTGCCAACCTTACCTAACCCGGCATCAGGGGCCTATCGCGATGACTCTAACCGAGAGACTTGGCGAGATTTTGGCTTTTATCTGCAAGGTGAATACAAATACAGACAATCACACATGTTGAGTGGTGGTCTGCGCTATGACAATAATAATATTTACGGAGGTGAAACAACCTTACGCGGTGCTTACATTTACAATCATCAAAAATGGAATCTTAAGTTGATGTACGGTGAGGCATACCACGAGCCAACTCCGCGCAATTTATATGGTGCTTGGAGTGGATTAGGTGCAGATCCTAACTTAAGTCCTGAGCGCTCACGTACCATTGAATCTAGCATCGCCTATCAAGGCCATAACTATCAACATTTACTGTCTCTTTATCACATTAAAAATACTGATAGTATTGTGACAACGCTTGGTGGCGCTGAAAACATTGGCGCGCGTAATGTGACGGGTATTGATTATCACTTTGTAAAATCTCTTGAAGACACGGATTATGGTGCTTGGCAGGTTAACCTCTATGCCACACATTATTTGCAACTAGATGAAGATGTTATTGATGTTATAAAGCAAACACCTACAGGTACTGCCTCCATTGGTGATATAGCGACCAGTAAACTCTGGCTTATTTTAAATTGGCACGCCAATGATTATGTAAATATTAATCTAAAAACACGTCTAGTTGATAAACGTAAAACGATAGACTCTAACCCTCTTGATGAAATTCCAGGCTATGGAGTGACTGATCTCGCATTACAGTTTTCATTGCCTAAATTAGATAAAGTCGAGTTCAGCTTACGCGTAACAAATTTATTTGATAAAGAGTATTACCACCCGGGTATACGCGATGCTGATGCGAATGACCCATTAGTAAATGCGGCCTTATTTGATGATATTGGCTTTGACCAAGATAACCCAAAAGCTTGGAGTGGTAGTCAGGGCTGGTATAACTCTCGTTTACCGCAAGCAGAAAGACGCATTGTGCTAGGGTTAACTGTTAACTTTTAACTAATTACAACAACAGATTAATTGTTAAATATTAGCCTTATTAATTTTTTGCGATTGTACAGCACGCTTCAACGCTTTAGTGTTAATAAATCGTTAACGCTAAAGTGACTTAATATGCTAAGCAATATCATTAACCCAATCAACAATCTACTTTGGGGCCAAGGGCAACTGCTTATTGTTATTTTGCTGGCTGCTGGCTTTTGGTTTTCTTATAAATTACGTGCTATTCAGCTTAGGCATTTCAAACATATGCTGATGGTGATGAAAACCAGCATGCAGAGCAATCAATCTGGTATTAGCTCGTTTCAAGCACTTTGCACAGGACTCTCAGCACGCGTTGGAACTGGTAATTTAGCGGGGGTTGCTGTTGCTATTTCACTTGGTGGTAGTGGCGCCGTTTTTTGGATGTGGGTTATTGCATTACTTGGCATGGCGACAGGCTTTGCAGAAAGTGTGTTAGGCCAGCTTTATAAAGTTCGCGATGAAAACGGCGAATTCCGTGGCGGACCTGCCTACTATATCAAACTTGGTTTAAACAAACCTTGGCTTGCTGTGTTATTCGCGCTTTGTTTGTTTTTAGGTTACGGCATTTCATTCAGTGCAATGCAGGCCAATACCATTGCTGAGGCACTAAATAATACTTTTGAAATACCCAATCATTATTCTGGGTTAGTCATCGCAGTGTTAGCTGGCATCATTGTTGTTGGTGGACTGCGTAGCATTGCCAAATTTGCTGAAAGAATTGTGCCATTTATGGGCATTGCATTTATCCTAACGGCATTAATTGTCACCGCAATGAATATTTCCCTATTGCCCGCTATGCTTTGGGATATTATCACCAGTGCATTTGGTTTAAATGAAGCTGGTGCTGGTGCCTTTGGCGCTGCAATCAAAAACGGTATTCAACGGGGGTTATATTCAAATGAGGCAGGCGCTGGCAGTGTGCCACATGCAGCAGCTGGCGCTGCACCTAACCCTAACCACCCGGTAGCACAAGGGTATGTGCAAATGCTTGGTGTTTTTATTGATACCATTGTGCTATGCACTTGTACTGCTTTAATTATTTTACTCTCTGATGCGCACGTAAGTGGCGATATGGAAGGTATCAGCCTGACACAAAATGCGATGACCAGCCATATGGGTGATATGGGCGAGGTATTTATTGCCGCAGCCATTACTTTATTTGCATTTACTTCTGTGGTGGCAAATTATGCCTATGCTGAGAGTAATCTGCATTTATTTAAGCTTGATAATAAAATTGGGCGCACGCTTTATACCCTTGCTTATTTATTAATGGTATTTTGGGGCGCCAGCGCATCATTAAAGTTGGTGTGGAGCATGGCTGATGTGGCTTTGGGCCTAATGACCTTAGTCAATGTCTATGCCATTTATTTATTAACGCCAACTATCGTTAATTTAACCAAAGACTATCAAACGCAATTAAAAGAGAAGCAGCCAATTAGCTTTGATGAGTCAAATATCGATTTCCAAGGCAAAACCGAAAGTGGTATTTGGTCAAAAGAAAAAGGGAAGTAAACTCCCCTTTCTAGCCCTTTTTATATTTTTGTAGCTTCGCTACTTTTAAATTGTGCAAGCCAACTTAGAGTATGTTCACCAATTCTTGGATCAAATAAATCCTTCGGATATGTTGGATTATATTGCCGTGACTGACGGGCTTCTAAATACGCCTCTTTACTGTCAAAACGCATAAATGCATGCTCTGCTTTATCAATGAGTAACCCTTTACTTTGTTCCTTAGCTGTTAACTTTGCAATATCAAATGCCCAAGTGGGTTCAATGGCTTGAATATCTAGACTGCCGTGCATCATAAGCACTGGAGTATCTAATTCTTGCCACAACTTGTTAAAGTCATAGCGGTTTAAATCCCTAAAGAAGCTGTAATGACGGTTAACTGATAACTCGACGTTAATATCTACTAAGTTTGCAGCAATCGCTTTTTTAACACGCTCGTCATTAACGATGTGTTGCCATGGGGTATCAGTATTTAGCCACAAATTTAAAAAAGGCGTTACGAGTTCCGTATTTTCACGCGCTTGGCTTTCGCTCACATTAAAGTGTTTGACTGACTGCTTAGAATAAATATCAAGCATATAGTCATACCAGCCCTTTAACACTCCACCAAAACCTATAATGCCTTTCACTGGAGACTGTTTAGCAATTACTGGGGCATGTAATACACCTAGTGAATGCCCCCATAAAAACACATTTTCTGGGTCAACTTGTGCATGTGCTTTTAAAGCATTTAAGCCTTGCAAAAACGCCTTTGACTCTGTTGTAAAGTCAATATCTCGGCAAGGCTTTTCGGAAATACTGTCACCCATTCCTGGCTTTTCAATACGGTATACCACATAGCCTGCTTGGGTGAATTGATCAATCATTTGTCGTGTGGTGATGTTTGGCAGCATGCCATAGTCAATGGAGTCACAGGTGTAGCCCTGAATAAAGAAAATAGCAGGCGCTTGTTGCGATGTCTTTAAGTGTTTTGGCACATGCACAATACTGCGAAGTGTATTGCCTTCATAACTAACGGCATTGTATTCAACGTGTGCATAATCGCTTATTTCGTATGGCCTTGGCTGCATTTTATTTGATACCGTTAGCGCTTTTTTATCGCGTAAAAACGAGATGCGAATATCATCACCAGATTTAAGCGGCCTTACATTTGAAAGAAGCGCTTGAAAGTCATTTGTTTTTACTCCATTCACTTCGGTTATCACATCACCCACCTTTAATCCAAGTGTTGATGCCGTACTGTTTGGTGCAATATGAGCAAGTGTAACCCCTTGATTATCAGCACTTTGGTTAGGCATAACACCTAATAGAGTGGCTCTTGGTAACTCATTTAAAACTGTAGTTTTCGTTTCAATCGCATAACTCTTTGTATAAGGGTTAAAGACACTAAGGGTAGTTAAAAGTAATAAAATTGATTTGCTTATTTTCATAGTTATCACTTAATTATTCTTCTGATTTGTTGGCATAAATGCATCTAAATGTGAAAGTGCTAACGGCATTTGATTACTTAATCTAAGCACGTGATTTAGCGCAATAGTGCGATTATTAGCGTGTGGTTCAATGGCCTTTTCAATTAAGTATTTACCGTACACATAGGTAATCACTTGAGCAGGCCAATTTTTAATTCGCTTAATTTCTCGCTGCATTATTTCTTGCTGCTCTGGCAGATATTTTTGCCAAATAATTTGTGCTCTTTCATCTGACCAATTTTCGTAATGAATACCAATATCAATCAATACCCGAAGTGCACGTAGCACTCGCCAGCTTAATGCATAAGCCTCAGAGGATTTCATTTGATACAAGCCGATTTCTTTGCCCAAAGTTTCGACATAAGCCGCCCACCCTTCACTCGTTACAAACGTAATCGGTGCAAACGCATTTGTTGGACAAAGACTTTGCTTTTGAGCAACATTAAATTGTAGATGATGCCCTGGGATCCCCTCGTGTAAATAAAGCCAATCAAAATGCGAAGGATTCATTACTCCACTATGAGGGTGGTACAAAAACGTTTGGCTTTGATTGTCATAAATACCTGGTGCAGGGAAACTCTCTGGCAACCCAGATGCGGCAATGGTTAAAGGTGCGTCAAAATCACTGAGTGCAAATAAGCGATGTAAACTGGCTTTTGCAACTGCCTCTCGTTTTCGAAATGCGTCAACAATAAGGTTATGCTCTTTCGCTGAAATTGTATTTGTATCACCTTCAACTCCCTCTGCTTTTAGCTTTTGATATTCTGCAAACGCATTTTCAAGTTCAGCACGTGCAACTTCTTTAAGTAGTGAGGGAGTGATATCGTCCATTAGCCACGTATCTAGCCAGTGTAAGTACCACTCACGGCCATTTGGTAAGCTACTAAAACTGCCTTGATAACGACTATTTTGACTTAGCCCTGCTTTCAACTTCTCTCGCTTTTCTATCAGCTTGAGCTGTTTTGCCAAGCTGTTATAAGCAATTTTATCGCAGTGCGTTTGCGGCTTATGGTTTGTAAGCTGCTCCTGCCAATCTTTAAGGGCGTGCTCAGATATCTTCGGCTGATTTTTAAGTACCGTTATCGCATTTGCAAAATCAAGTTGCGGCGACAAATACGGCTGATGTGTTACTTCAGTAACTAAGGCGTTAAAACCATCATCAAAGTGAGATTCGTTCGCCTTAGCATAACCAGATGTGAGCAATACAACACTGTTTATTAGTAACAGCCTTATTAACATTATTCACCTGTTTTGGTTTTTGGCGCTTTAAATTCACTTAAATCGCTATTAAACAAAGTGGGGCTTCGGCTTCCATCATCAAGGTATTCATATTTCAGTGCAGCGGCACCTCCGAGCATAGGACTTGCTGTTAATTGGTTATTTTCATCGAGCGATTTTAACCACGATATATGTGATTGCGCTTGGTTATATTCCAGGTGTAAATGACGACTTAATTGCTCAGTTTCGTCAAAAATCTGATGACTTTTTTGATTGCCATTCGGGTAATAAGTACTTTTATGCTCAAACGCCCCCCAACTAAAGGCTTTACGATTACCAAACTTATCAAACCCTCTTAGCCCTACTTTGTTACCAAATTCATCGTAAAGATGCTCTCCGATATGCACCATCGGGCGATTACCTTCCACCGGATTGCCATCTTTGCTATAAACGTGCCAGCGAGTGAAATTGCCATGCTGGTCGTAAATAATACGATCAATGCCTGCACCACTGTCATTGTTGGTAGGTGTGCCCTTCAAGCCTAAGTTTTTTACGAAAGTGAGCTTGTTGTCTTCATCATAGGTCAGTTCGACCTCATAAAATTTAAATTCAGGGCGCAGTGGTTGTTGTTCATTTTTTAAATTGAAGCGTTTTTCATATACTTTGCCATTTTCATGTCGCCATTCATAACGGTGTATCCGCCATGCGCTTTCAACTGGGTTTGCTGCTTCATCAAAAAAACTGAGTGCAATTCGTTTACCACTGTCATCATGTGCATAAACAGCTTTAAACACATTACCATGTGCTGAAATTTGCTGATTTTGTGCATTATAATAAGTGTGAATTTCTTTATCTTTGTGGTAACTAATACTTACTTTTGGGGCAAACCAAATAAACGAATCCCAAACTTCATTATCTCTAATGAGTTGCTGCCCCATCTGATAACGTATTTCGTTAACGCGCCCTTTGTCATCATAGCTAAATTGATAATGCGCACTTGTCTCGGACACTTTATCTGATATTAGGTGAATACCTCGATACGATGCATAAGGCGTTTCGCGGAACATAATATGGCGGTAGTGTTTTTGCTGTGAAAACGTTTTTGAGTCATTTTTGGCAGCAGCAGCTAGAGGAAAGCTACTCAGTAAAACAACAAAAGCACACAGTAAAAAGCGACTAATTTTAAACAAAGTAAACATTATTTATCCTTAAAAGTTAATTCGATAAATAAGGTTACTTATTAACATTTTTTGTGTGTAAAGCTAATTTGAGATTAACAAATTAAAACGCAAACTATTGATTTTAAATAATTTAAAAAACCTATTTTCAAGAAAGGCTTTCAGCACACACAGTAAAAACAACCCCTTTCTACTATTAATCTGGGCTATCTTTTTATGCTGAAACATATAAAGATAAATAATAAACTGTAAAACTAGCTTGAACCTTACACATGCTTTTAATGTGGACTTAAACTAAGTAGTCAATCATTACGCTTTCGGAAGAATTATGTCTCAGACGGTATTAGGAATAATTTATTTTGTTGCATTTAGTCATGCAATCATGCTTGCTATCAGCTTATGGAAAAAAGCAAGTAACTCTCATACCGACTCAGCAAAATGGCTCTCAATCGTCTGCTTCATTATCTGCTATAAGTTATTTGAAGGCGGTGCACTCTATTTAGGTTTATATACCCACTTAGCACATTTAATGGATTTACTGCCTGGTGAAGTGTTGCTGATAGGGCCGCTAGTATTTGTTTATATCAGTATGATGGTAGGTGAAGAAAAACCTAAACCACTGCAACTGGCGCTTCATTTTATACCAGCTATTTCGTTATGGTGTTACAACGCACCTTCTGTTTTTCAATCGCTCGATGCTAAAATTAACATGTGGCAATTTGTGCTTTCGCAAACTGAAGCACGTACTTTACCGCTGAAATTTATTTTTTTATTCTTAGCAATCAAAACTCATTTGAGTATTTACCTGTATTTAAGTTGGCAGCATATTCAAAAGTTTGAAGACGTGTGCGACACCCTACGTGCAGATAATAGCACGGCGGTGTTAAAACAACTTAAGTTTCTTGTGATGTCACTACTCGCTCTCGAATTAGTGTGGGTAGCTCTATTTGTCGCACAGCAGTTTTTTGCTGTAGGCACCCTTGCCTTAGTAAGTAATGTTTGGCTGTTATTTGTCGCCCTAATTGTGTTAGCAATTGGTTATGTCGCGCTACAAAAAACTGATTTATTAATGAGTAAAGAAGAGCATGCTCTAGTACAGCAAAATCCATCTTCAGAGAACGATGAATCCAGCAATATAAAATACTTTCACTCTGCCTTAAATGAGCAGCAATGTAATCAGCTTGCAAAGCACTTAGAACAACAAATTAAAGTTAAACAGCTTTATTTAAACGACAAACTCACCCTAACTATGCTTGCTGACGAAACCGAGATTAAAGCCCACACCCTTTCGCAAGTAATAAACCAAAGTATGAAGACCAATTTTTATAAACTTATTAATGGCTATCGCATTAAACACGCTATTTCATTGATTGAAGATAACTGTGTTCATTGGCCCTTAGAGCGTATTGCATTTGAATCGGGCTTTGCCAATCGCGTTACCTTTAGCAAAGCCTTTAAAGAGATTGTGGGTCAAACGGCCTCTGAATATAAAAAGCAACATCAGCAAGTAAGTTAATACTACTAATATGTTAATTTTAATTAAGAAGGTGTCAGTAATTCGTAAATTTGAATTTTAATAATTTTCGTCAATACTATAATCAAAGAAGTATAAATCAATAATCAAAATGCTTAAAACGATAATAATATTAACAACATGCTTATCTATTTTTAACGTTAATTCTAAACAACTATCAGCTGGCTGGGAGCTCTGGTATCCCTATCAATATCATAATAAAAACAGTGAATTGGTTGGCCTCGATATCGACGCTTTTAAAGCCATAATGAAACAGGCTAACCTGCCTTTTACCATTGCTGAAATACCTTGGAAAACCCACCTTCATTTTATTAAAACAGGTAAAGTCGACTTAGCAATGGGCGCGTCAAAAACAACTGAACGTGCAGAGTATGCTTATTTTAGTGAGCCTTATCGCGAAGAAACAGTGAAACTCTTTGTTAAAAAAGGCACCAGCGAGTCAATCAAAATGAACTCTCTTGAAGACTTAATTGGCAGTGATTACATTATTGGCGTGGAAAGCGGTTATTATTATGGCGAGGAATATGATCAACTTATTCAACAACATGACTTCAAAGAAAACATTATTGAAGCTATTGATCTTGAGCAAAATGTTTCATTGTTTTTAAAAGGCCATCTCGATGGACTGCTGGTTGACCCTTACACTATGTATGCCTTTATTAAAAAGTATCAGCTTTGGAATAAATTTGAAGCGCATCCCTTACCTATTTACAGTGCTGACATAGTGATTATGGTAAGTAAAAGATCATCTGGTGAGTCTGTGGTTTCTAAGCTTAATGGCGCAATCAATCATTTAAAGAAGAGTGGCTATTTCTCTTCATTAAAGAGTCAATGGATTACACCAAACTAGAAAAACATCTAAACTCTATACTTAATAAACATATTTTTTAAGTTTAAAAAGCGATGCGTCAACTAGCGGCAATTTTTTTATTTATTGTAACGGCTTTTTGCAACACATTAGCAGCCCAAGAAATTATTATTAACGACCCAGATTGGCCGCCTTATTTTTTTAAAGGTGAACGTTATCAGCCAATTGGCTTTGCCAAAGAAGTGCTTAAATTTTGCCTGCCCAAAACGGGTTACCAAGCGCGCTTTGCTTATCATCCTATTAAACGTATGCGAAATTACATCGAATCAGGCAAAATCGATCTGCATATCTACTCTTACAAACCCAGTCGCGAATCGTTTTTAAACTTTGGTAAAGAGCCCATTTTTAAGACTAGTTACAAGCCGTTTATTAATAAGAAATCCCCTTTTGAAATACATTCTATAGAAGATTTCAAAGGACTTCGCATTGGTCATTTACAAGGGCTTAAGTACTCCTCTGACTATTTAAGTTATTTAGAAAATAAATTGGATTCTGGCTATGTAAGAAGTGTCACAACTAATGTCAGTTTAATCACACTATTATATGACCAAAAGATTGATACGTTTGTTAATACTGTGGACACTGTTTATTGGCTTTCGACAACATTAGGTATGCGTGAAGACATCATTGCTATGGATTTTGATATACAAACCAAAGACTACTTTGTAGCAGTGTCTAAAAAAAGTTCTCGTATAAAGGATAAAAACGCATTTTTAAATACACTCGACAAATGCATAAAAGCATCAAAGGCATCGGGGCTATATGACAAAATTAAAGCTGGTTATGGTATTTAACCAGCTAAGGTTTCCCCGGTCATTTTGTTTGTTTTGATAACCCATAATAAAGCGTTAAATTAGCAATAAACCACACGTCTTTAATTAAAAACTGGCCACCAGATGTCAATACCGACTCGCTAGAAAGTGCGCCTTGCCATGTAAAGAGAAATGTTTGTGTTGTGATCATTACTGCGCCAGCCATTAATAGCCCAGGTAAAAGTAATACCCTATAGCGAAGTGACAATATTAATAACGTAAGCGCGACTAAATCATACACACCGATAATATTTGATGTCATTTGCAGCGACCAGAGTTGATACATCCAGCCCATCAATGGTGACGATACCACTATATCTTCAATGCCCTTCGCTTCTATTTCGGTAAACTTCATACCACCAATCCAAAGAAGCACTAATACCACAGGAAATAGCTGCACTATTTTTTGCTGAGATAGGTTTAAAACACCTTTTGATAATAAATGAATTGCTATGGCAAGCAGTGCAAAATACTTGATAATACCCTGCCCGGAGCCAATTGCAGGAAAACCACCAAGTGATTCAATCCAGCGGTTACTGTCAAAGAGCGTAATAAGCGGTACGAAACTTGTCAGTAATAAAGCATAAGCGAGAAAACGCTCATATTTATCATCACGAAGACTAAAAAATACCAACGCCGCTACCACAAGAAAAGCACATGCAGCCAATACACTGCCGTTATTGGCATTTGACACATTATCAAAAAAGTAAAAACCGATAACCCGCTCAATACTTAGATCTTTACCAAGTAACAACGTACTAATTGCCATTAGTAAACTTGATAAAGCCAGCAAACTAAAACTTAGCTGCTTTTCAGATATAAACTTCATAAAACTACACAATCACATTAAATAAATCTTGTGTGTGAAGACCTGATTAAACATAAAAGTTATTCAATAAAATGTAAGTATGTTTTTCTTTAAAACCCTTTTCAGCTTTAAAAACAGATGTTTTCTAATTTGCAAACAACTGTTTTTAGAGCATTAAGACAAACCAACAACCCTAATATTAAGATCATAATTAAACTTGAAAAAAAGCTATCAAACCCAGATTATGCTAGCTAACCGTGTTTAATTTTTAATGTGTATGTCTTTCGTTAAATCACTTGTTTCACCATTGAAAACGCTAGTTGAAGCAAAATTTTTCAATAATTTTATTGTTGCGGTCATTTTGTTTAACGCCTTTACATTGGGGCTTGAAACAACACAACTTGGCAAAAGCAACGCTGCCACCTTACATATCATCGACTTTGTAATTCTGCTAATTTTTACTATTGAGCTGGTACTGAAGTTAGTCGTGTATCGCGGTCAATTTTTTAAATCAGGCTGGAACTGGTTTGACTTTATTATTGTTGCGATTTCGTGGGCACCAACCAGCGGTGCACTATCAGTGCTTCGAGCATTTAGGATATTACGGGTATTGCGACTTTTCTCAGTGGTGCCGCAAATGCGCCGTGTTATTGGTGCACTAGGTCACTCGCTGCCAGGAATGGCATCGGTGATTGGTGTGCTTGGCATTATCTTTTATGTATCAGCTGTTCTTGCCACTAAGCTATTTGGCCAGCACCCAGATGCCAATATGCAAGAATGGTTTGGTAGTATTGGCGAATCGGCCTATACACTATTCCAAATTATGACCCTTGAGAGCTGGTCAATGGGTATTGTGCGCCCCACCATGGAGCTCTTCCCTGAGTCATGGTTGTTCTTTGTGCCATTTATTATTATTACCAGCTTTGCAGTACTTAACCTTTTTATTGGTATTATTGTTGATGCCATGCAAGTAATGCATGAGGAAGAAGGTAAACCAGAGCAAACCTTTGCAACAAAAGAAGATATTCTGCGCTTAGAAGCTAAGCTTGATGCGCTTTTGAAAAAGTAATCAGTAAAGTTTAGAGAGCAGTTATATCTAACTGCTCTCATCGCTTATTTACGTAGTTTTATCACCGATGAGAGTGTTTCTTGTGCTCCAGCTTTCGCAGCGCCACCAATGATATAGATCTGCTCATTGAGAGCTACACTTCCGTGACCATGGCGAGGTTTTGGCAATTTACCAATATTTTGCCATTGATCTGTGTTTGGATCATATTGCCAAACAGTATCGAACGTGTCGCCAACAAGTTTACCTTCTTGTTTAGTAAATGCTTCACCCCCTGAGACAATTAACTTGCCGTTGTAAACTGTCGCAGCCAGCCCTGCTGCTGAAATCGGCAATGGTGCAATTTGGGACCAACTATCCGTGTTTACGTCATATACTTCTGCGTAACTTAAATTTTTTAATTCCGGTGAGTAACTACGACCACCTATGACATAAATTTGGTTACCTATTACTGCGCTCGCTGCTGAGCTTCTTAAAATACTGGCAGGCTTTGCTTTTCGCCAATAGGCGTTATTCACTAAAATATAATGTGCATTGGTATCAATGTTACTACCCGATTCATTTGATACCGTTCGGCCACCTATAACATGAACATTTTTACCTATACTTGCATAACTTGATTCGGCTAATGGGATTGGTAAATTTGGAGCATTACGCCATCGCTGCAAGTTACCATCAATACGAAAAACCGTGTTTTGAATTTGCCATGCCGAGTCTTTGTTACCAGTAAATCCGCCAATACCATACAAATAATGCTGGTTACTTATCATTCCAAGGTGGTGCCTTGCTTCTGGCAGTTCTGGTAGCTGACGCCATCGTTGTCTAGAGGGATTTAACAGAAAAACGGCTGTAGTTGGACCAACGCTTTTAAAACTGGGCGAATCTGAAGGAACAAATCCGCCGCCAACCACTATGCGTTGGTTAAAGGTTACAGGGTAAATTTCTTGCATCGCAATCGGCAAGTCAGCTTCATTGTGCCAGTTCAGCTTATTGTCATCAGCCATCAGCTGGGATGCATTAACGAGCAACAAACTCATAAAACCATAAGAAAATATTTTATTTAAAAACAAGCCCATGCTTACTCCTTAAAATATATTCTTTGTTATACAGCAAGACGTTATTGCACGATCATTAATGCGACGAACTGACAGTATAGTGTATTGCGAGTTTACCCTCTAGCTTGGCAGAAATGATAAAACCGTTAGCATGTTAAGCAACGCTTTCACACATTAAATAAGTGTTTAACTAGGCATTGAGCTCAGCTCGCACAATAGCTGCGCCGGCTGCAAGTGCGCTCAGTTTGCCCCTTGCAACTTCACGCGATAAAGGCGCTAAGCCACAGTTGGTTGATGGATAAAGTTTATCAGCATCGACATATTTCAGTGCTTCTCGAAGAGTATTGGCAACCTCTTCTGGTGTTTCAACCTCATTAGTAGCAACATCAATCGCACCAACCATCACTTTTTTACCTCGGATCAACGCGAGTAATTCAATCGGTACTCGTGAGTTATGACATTCAAGCGAAATAATATCGATATTTGATTGTTGTAACTTAGGGAAAACCTCTTCATATTGGCGCCATTCATTGCCTAATGTTTTTTTCCAATCAGTGTTGGCTTTAATACCATAGCCATAACAAATATGCACAGCGGTTTCACAGCTTAGGCCTTCAATTGCTCGCTCTAAGCACGCAATGCCCCAATCATTTACTTCGTCAAAAAACACATTAAATGCCGGTTCATCAAACTGAATAATATTAACCCCTGCCGCTTCTAATTCTTTTGCTTCTTGATTAAGGATTTTGGCAAATTCCCATGCTAATTTTTCGCGGCTTTTGTAGTGGTCGTCATACAAGGTATCAATCATTGTCATTGGGCCTGGTAACGCCCATTTTATTGGTTTATCTGTTTGCGTACGCAAAAATTTAGCGTCATCAACAAACACTGGCGCTTTTCTTGAAACTGGCCCAATCACAGTGGGTACGCTGGCATCATAACGGTTACGAATACGCACCGTTTTTTGGTTTTCAAAATCCACACCTGCTAAGTGTTCAATAAAGGTGGTTACAAAGTGTTGGCGGGTTTGCTCGCCGTCACTGACAATATCCACCCCAGCTAATTGCTGCTCATGTAATGTCACGCGCAGCGCATCTTGCTTACCATCAATTAACGCATCGCCTGTTAATGTCCACGGTGACCAAAGTTGTTCAGGTTCTGCAAGCCAACGCGGTTTAGGTAAGCTGCCCGCAGTAGACGTCGGTAGTAATACTTTCATGCTAAATAATGTCCTAATCTTTTCTTAAGCGAAATTCGCCGACCACTTTTCAAGAACTGTTTTGTACGGCTTAATAAAGTGCGCTTCGGCAAATTTACCTTGCTCTATTGCTAAACGGCTGCGCTCTTCACGGTCGTAAACAATTTGCGTTAAAGAATGATCTTGGTTTTTTAAATTTGGCTGATAGCGATTTCCAGCAGCCGCATTTGCATTATAAATTTCAGGACGATAAATCTTTTGGAAGGTTGCCATTGTGCTAATCGTGCTGATTAATTCCAAGTTTGTGTAATCATTTAATAAATCACCAAAGAAATAAAAGGCTAATGGCGCAACACTGTTTGCTGGCATAAAATAGCGAACCTGCAAGCCCATTTTTTGGAAATATTGCTCGGTTAATGATGCTTCATTTGGCACATATTCATAGCCTAACACCGGGTGCTGGTTGTCTGTACGTTGATACACTTTGTTATCTGAAACAGACAAACAAATCACTGGTGGCTTTTTAAAATGTGCTTTATAGGCATCTGATTTAACAAACGTTTGAAATAACTTACCGTGCAAATCACCAAACTTTTCTGGAATGCTAAAACCGTTGCGTCCTTTATTATGTTCAAACAACAGCACACTAAAATCATAATCGCGTATATAAGACGAGAAGTTGTTGCCAACAATTCCTTCAATACGCTCATTAGTAAGGTGATCAACCACTGTGGTTTTTAATACTTCAATTGATGGAAATGCAGTTTCACTGCCAGCGATAGCCATATCCACAGAGATAATTTCAAGTTCAACAGCATAGCGGTTCGCCTCTGGGTTATCCCAATGTGCTAATGCATTAAAATTGCTGTTAATCATTTTGAGTGCATTACGTAAATTCTGCTGACGACTTTCACCACGCGCTAAGTTGGCAAAATTTGTAGTAATACGCGTGCTATTGGATGGTAAATAATTTTCATCAAGCGCTTGGCTTTTAATGGTAAAGGTAAAATCGTTATTCATGACAGTGTGTGTCCATTTTTCGAGTATAAGTCCTGAGTTTGTGTCGCTTTCAATATTCAACCAAGTAGCTGTGTTAAGTGCCAAAGGGCATGAAAATAACAAGCTCACATCTTTGTTGAAGAAACGCTGGAGTGATTTATACGCAGATCACAACATGAAAAAAAACGGTTTTATTTCACTTAAAACATGAACAACCTTCAATTTTTTAAAGCGTCTAAGGGTAAATTTGTGACTTTTATTAGATGAATTAAATTCAACAACCCAACTAAATATAAACACCTAGCCATCCAGACATCCACTTTGAATTAATTTCAATTTCAATATGAATAATATTCAGCAATTTCAATATTTTTGTGTATCAAGTGGCTATAAAGAAATCGCTATACTGCGCGGCACATCACAGCAATAAGCCATTTGCATAACTAGCTAAAACGCTATTTAGATTGCTAAAGCAGTATTCAAACCTAAGCTTTTATTCTATTGAATTAAGAGCTTTTTTAATCTGCTGCAGGCATTTAGCTATGACATTAGGCTTTCTAAAACAGGGATAAATGGAATGAACGAGTTACTAATAATAGTTATATCCTGCGCATTACTCGGCAGTGTCGTTGGCTTTCTCGCGGGCTTATTGGGTATCGGCGGTGGGTTAGTTATTGTGCCTATTTTAAGTATTATTTTGCTTTATTTTAATGTTTTGCCCGCTGAACAAGTTGTAGTGTGCGCGATTGCGACCTCCCTTGCTTCGATTTTATTCACGTCGACATCATCAGCATTAGCGCATCATAAAAATGGCAACGTTCCTTGGCAGATAGCCCCTTGGATTATGGTTGGTGTGGCATTTGGTGCGCTGATAAGTGGCTTTTTAGCTTCCCTTCTGCCTGATAAAATTGTGCGAATTGTTTTTACCGTTTGCGTAGTGCTTATCGCAGCTAAAATGTTTTTTTCGAGTAAAAATGTGGCGCCAAGCCAACGTCAACTACCAAGCAAAGGGGTTTTAACTGTTTTGACCACAATAACGGGGGGATTATCAGCCATGATAGGTATTGGTGGTGGCGCATTGTTGGTCCCTTTGCTCACGTTTTTTTCTCTAGATATGAAAAAAGCCATTGGCTGCGCATCTGCGTGTGGCATTGTGATTGCGATTTTTGGCTCATTGGGTTACATCACCTCTGGCAGTAGCCAATTATCAATGAGTCATGGATTTATAGGCTTTGTATATTTACCTGCACTTTTTGGCATTGTGTGTACTTCTTGGTTTACCGCTCCACTTGGTGCAAAAGCGACACATCATTTACCCGTTGCCACCATTAAAAAAATGTTTGCAGGGCTTTTAGTGGTTATGGCAACGAATATGCTACTTAAATAATTTAAAAACGTTTTTAAAAGAAGCCATTATTAAAGTCTAAAGGTTGGTCTAAGTAACTAGGATAATAAAACTGCCAACCTTGGTTTTTGCTTTTCAATCAGCCTTAATTGCAACAGTTTTGAACTCAAGCAATGTGCTTGAATATCATCTACACCAAAGGCGTACTGTTCTATCTCTAGTGCCGCAATTGACTCTTTACAGCGAGAATCACCACCAATCTCAAGATCTGGCTCAGGTAATGCAATTTCAATTGTGATATCAATAAATTTTCCATCAGGATTTTTCGCAACATAGTGGCAGGTGTTTATCATTATGCCTTTTATAGCGATGCGAACTCATCAATCACAATTTAAACACCTAGTTTTGAATTTAATTGGACTATTTTTCGACCATTTAGCATCAATCTAATCGCCCATTGTTTTGCTCGGTAATTTAAATTCATTTTAAAGTGATTGTTAAAATTGAACAACCTTGTTGCATTTGTATTTTGAAATGAGGTGCTACGCTGTGCTAAAACAATATTAATTGGCTTTTTAGATTCAATCTATAATAAAGCTGAGTGTCTATACACGTTTGAATCAGCTATCAAATCACCACGGAGCTATCATGTGCAACACGCCTATTTTACGACTTATTGTGTTATTATTTTTGCTGGCTCCGCCTTTACTCATTGCCAATACACTTTCAAAAAATTTACTCATTACGAGCCCTAGTCTCGGTTATGATTTGCAGTATCGGGTCCATGTGCCTGCCAATTTAGATCAAAGTAAACAGTTTAAGACTCTTTATGTGGTAGATGGGCAATCATTCCTCTTTACTGGCAAACTGCATGAGGTAATCACCTCAAATATCAGCAACAATAATATTGAGCCAATTATTAGTGTGTTTATTGATAGCCGCGACCCGCATAACTTAGCGCTAAACCGACGTAATGATCAGTTTATGTGTAACTCCAAGTATGCCGCTTTCTTTATCAACGAGTTGATGCCGCAAATTCAACAAGATTACCCTTCATCTAAAAAGCGTGAGGATAATGTTATTATGGGGGTGTCATTTGGTGGATTGAATGCGGCGTGTTTTGGCTTAATGATCCCAGATTATTTTGGTGGGCTTGCCATGTTTTCACCTGCCAACACTGAGATGCTCAAAGTAATAAGAAAATCATATAATAAAGCAAAACCAAAACCTGCTCAGGTGTTTATTAGTTTTGGCACAAAAAACGATAATATTTTGGCTGGAAGACGATTTAAAGATTCACTCGAAAAACTCAATTTTGATGTCCATTATTTTGAAAATAATGAGGGCCATAATTGGAAAAACTGGCTGCCTTTATTGAATGATATGCTGAAAGTATTCTTTACTGAACAAGCGCCCAGCTAAATTCGCGTTTTGATAGGGTTTGATTTAAATGCTCATTTTTTGGTTGTAGTTGCGTTAAAACCTGCTGACTACAACCAATCAACGGCTTGATTAATATCATCAAAACAAACTTTCCACACTCTAGTTAGTTCGACGTTGTTAGTTATTTTTCAAAGTATACGCTGTAGGTTAGTCTTTAATTAGCCTTGCGGTTTTAATTTTCCCTGGACTTTTGTGGATCTTGCGCGCAACTCTTAAGCCAAGTTTTTATATATTTACACTTAGCTCATTTAAGATATGTAATCACCTGCATAACATTGTTAGTTAAATACAACGATCTAAATAGCAGAACGCTAACTTTGTTATATGCTTAATACATAAAATAATTCAGCGAAACCATATGCCAAGCTTAAATATTAAAACTCGTGTTTTATTGTTTGTTATTCTTTTCGAAGTTTTAGCATATTCATCTATTGTGCTCTTTAATAACTATTTTTACACCGAAGAATTGTCAGCCTTAAAAAAGCAAGAAATATCAAAGATATTCGAATCTAAAATGGAGCGTATTGATAACTCTATCTTACTTATGGAGCAAAGCGCCTTTAATTTAGCGCAGCATGGTGCGTCTTTATACCTGCAACAACAAAATGAAAAACTACCACCAAATATCTTAAAGCAGCGTTTTAATCAGGTACTGACCAATCATTTCAAATATTTCACTCATGCCCTAGGGGGCGGATTGTGGTATGAACCGTCAAGTATTATCAGTGATGAACAATACTTCGGACCTTATGTATATAGAGAGCAAAATAAAGTTATTTTTAGTTGGGACTTAAGTACGCCAGAGTACGACTATCACACGCAAGATTGGTATAGATTAGGAAAGCAAGCTGCCAATTTCAGGCAACACACTGTCTGGACGGAACCTTATATCGATGAGGCTGGAAGCTTTGCCCCAATGATGACAGTAGATTCCCCTATTTATAACCAACAACAGCATTTTGTAGGTATGGCAACCGTTGATTGGTCTTTGTTTGAATTAACTCAATTACTCAGTAAGGTAAAGATCACCAAAAATTCATGGCCTTTTCTAATTCATAAAACATCAAACATGCTTATCAGTTTTCCCTTTGATAAAAACTTAGTAATGAAGCCATTAACAAACGTTCATTGGGCGCAGCAAGCAATTGATAATTCAATGAAAGGACGTCTTAATATTGCCAGAAATGTCAGTTTAAATGGCATTGCGTTTGATATGTACTTTGTAGAAACTCAAAGTGGTTTTATTTTTGGTTCTTTCAGTCCTCACACCGATATTACTAACGATGTAAGAGAGATTTCGATTGTCACGCTAGTTGGTGGGGCACTAATTGGCTCACTGTTTATTATTGTGATGTTTGTTTTATTGAAGTATTTATTTTATCCGTTTGATCTGGTGTTGAAGCTCATCAAAAAGTCCATTGTTCATAAAGCATCAGGAAAAATCAGTGTTCACCAAATAACTTATACTGAGGAGAATGAGTTTACACCCATTGTTGATGAACTAAATTTGGTTTACGAGCAAGTCATTGACTATATCAAAACCATTAAAGAATCAAATAATATTTTACACCAATCAAAATCTCAAATAGATCAATTAAATTCAGAATTAGAAGAAAAAGTAAAACTTCGTACCGCAGAGCTCAACTTAAAGACCCAGGAGGCGTTAGATGCACTAAATAGTTTAAAGTCAATGCAATCTCAAATGATAGAACAAGAAAAGCACGCCTCACTTGGTCGCTTAGTTGCAGGCATTGCGCATGAAATTAACACTCCATTGGGGATCAGCATTACTGCTTCATCTCATTTAGAAGATCAAACCTCGGCAATTTTAGCAAAAGCTGAGACAAACACATTAACTAAGATAGAGTTTGACACATACTTAATGTCGATGAGTGAGAGCTGTTTTATATTGAAAAATAACCTCAACCGTACAGCTGAGTTAGTATCTAGCTTTAAACAAATATCTGTCGACCAAGTTTCTGAACAAAAACGCAATGTTGAACTCAATCAGTATCTTCAGGATATCATACGCACTCTAGAGCCTAAATTCAGCAATAGTCCCCACCAGATCAATTTCAATGCGTTTGATAAAGACATTTTGATAAACTGTTATCCTGGTGCAATAGCACAAATTGTTACCAATATTGTTGATAACGCACTAATCCACGCTTTTAGTGCAGATAAACAAGGTGAGATCATCGTTTCAGTTAAGCTACAAGCAAACGTGGTTTTTATTAAAATAAGTGACAATGGCATCGGCATGCCAGCAGAGGTTTTGCAAAATATCTTTGATCCTTTTTTCACAACAAATCGTGAGAAAGGGGGTTGCGGTTTAGGAATGCATTTGGTCTACAATATTGTCACGCAACAGCTTAAAGGTGAAATTAGGTGTTCAAGTGAGTTTAGCGTCGGAACACAATTTTCAATTAGTTTTCCGATTGGTTGATAGAATACAGAGTGTGCTCGTTAACTAACCACATTATCATTTAAACTTTAGTAGCTATAAACATTAGTATTAGTAAAGCATCCCATGAAAGCATTCATTAATCCAAAAAGCACCATTTTATAATTTAAAGTATTTACTAGCTGCAAGCATGATCAAATTGAGAATGAGCTTCGTAAAATTGTTATATAAAATCAAGAGCCGCAGCATGAAACTAAGCAAATTAGGAAAGTACTTTGAAGTTGAAAAACTAGTATTCCATAGTCTGGACCTAGCACTTTACAATGTTAGCGCTGTAGTTGAAGGGCAAGAATACATCATTACAGATGAGCAAGGTGAACGAATAAAGCACCATAATCTACTGCAACTCCAACAGCGCTTTAATAACGTTAAAGCCAAGAAACAAGTAATCCGTCAAAACAGTGCATATGATGAAATGATCGGTGGGCCAGTGAAAAGCAATAATGAAATGGAAGTATCACTTGGTGATAATAAGCTCTACTAAGCTCACTAGTCATTGAAGGAAATTTAAATTTACTTAACAATTGATCTCATGATTATTTTTTACAGCTAACACAGCACTGATTCTAGCAAATAGCAGTCCTCCAACAGCGCCGGAAAGAAGTTGAGCGTAAAACCCCCACCCACGTGCACCTGCAATAATGTGAACATGCATAATCGACTCCGAAGCTATCAAAACTATCGCTATCGCCCCCAATCCTGCCAGCAGGTAAATAAGTTCTTTTTGCTGATTTACGTTATGATTAATCCTATTCGCAAGCCAAAATGCCAGCGCATACGCAACTGCAATAATGGCTCCATAAGTGAGTAGCAAACCTTGCCAATCAGCTATTATTAAATGCACACGGTCATTAAATGTCACCAAAATGCCCACATTAACTAACTGATTGACAACATAGAGGCTATGAAACAAGCTAGCCAAAGAAAAACTGAGCAACCAGGCAACAAAAAATGAAGGTAGCAGGCGTGTTAATAGTAACAAAATTAGTTGAACTCAATAAAATGTTATCTCTTAACACTAGCAAAGCCTTGGCATACAAACAATGGTTGTTCTATATTGCTTGCGGCGTTTTTTATTCGTTCTCATTGGCAAAAGCAGAAGCATTACCTCTAGAGTCATACAAAACACATATATTGGCCTCTGGCCTGCAATCGCCATGGAGCATGGTAGAGTTACCCGATGGTAGGTGGTTAATTACCGAGCGAGATGGCCATGTCGTTATCGTAAAAGGCAAGACACAAGTTCGCGTAAAGCTTAATTTAGATGGTTTATACTTTGCAGGACAAGGTGGTTTACTTGATATACTTTTAGCCCCCGATTATAGCCAATCTAAAACCGTTTTTTTCACTTTCGCACAAGGTACATTAAAGTCAAATCGCTTGGTAATTGCTAAAGCGCAATTTAATAACAATGTATTCTCAAAGCCAAGTATTATCTACACTGTTGCAACCGACAAAGGCACACCACAGCATTACGCAGGACGTGCCCTGATTTTACCTGACAACACCTTACTGATTTCCAGTGGTGATGGCTTTGATTACCGTGAGCATGCGCAAGTCATTACCAGTCAACTGGGTAAAATATTGCGTATTAATTTAGATGGCACTTTACCTAACGATAACCCATTTATAGCACATCAAAATCCAGATGCTCATGCGGTGTTTTCTTTTGGTCATCGTAACCCGCAGGGACTTGTATTCGATTACGATGCAAAGCGCATTGTGAGTCATGAGCATGGTCCCGCAGGTGGTGATGAACTTAATTTTATAAACGCTGGTATGAATTACGGCTGGCCTGTGATCACTTATGGTAAAGACTATTCACAAGCGCTTATTTCACCCTTTACGCAATATAAAGGCATGCAACAACCGAGTCTAAATTGGACTCCCTCAATTGCCCCCTCTGGCATGGTCTACTATGGCTCAAAACATACCGCATTTACATCATTGCAACAGCAAGTATTAATAACCACCTTAGTAGATAGAAAAGTCTATGCTGTAAACTTAGCAAATAACAGCCTAAGCCAAACGGCTATTTTCCCTGAGACATCTGGCAGGTTACGCGATATTGCTATTACCAAGGCTGGGAATATTGCTATTTTAGGCGATGGAAAAAATGCAACATTAGTTTTAAAAGCAGCAAATTAGAGTATAACAAAGGGATTAATATACAAACTTCTACTGCTC
Organism: Pseudoalteromonas sp.; assembly: GCF_041629635.1. GTDB lineage: Bacteria > Pseudomonadota > Gammaproteobacteria > Enterobacterales > Alteromonadaceae > Pseudoalteromonas. Next base: position 54,542 of record NZ_JBFKMX010000002.1, read on the forward strand.
TAATAACGTTTAAGCAACAATAAAAAAAACAGCAGTTTTGTGTAATTGTGCCACTATTAAGGTAATTCAACTGAATAAAGTGTATCGCTATTTTGTTGTTGGTTAATGATGTGTTTCGTAGATTTTTAAAACTTAGGGTATCATCAGTCCTACTCTTGTTATGCGCTACCTTTTGCATTCCTCACTTATCTGCAACCCCACCTGATCCAAAAATAAACTGGTACACCGAAGATTACCCACCTTTTAATTATCATCAAACAGGTAGCACAAAAGGGATTGCGGTCAACATTTTACTAAAAGCCTATGCCCAACTTAATTGGCAGTTACAGGCTGAAGATATCAGAATAATGCCTTGGACACGCGCTTATTACACGTTAAAAAGTGAAGAAAATGCCTGCTTATTTTCGATGACGTATACTCCCGAAAGAGCAAAAGTGTTTAATTTCTTGGGCACGGTAATGCCAAATACCGTTGCTATTATTGGTCATGCAGATTCAACAGTTGATGAGATACAATTAAAAACTGATTTAAATCTGCGATTTGGAGTGGTTAAAAACGACATTGGTCATCAAACATTAATGGAGTTTGGCATCCCTGATAGCCAATTTGTATTTTTAAAAACAGGGTATGAGCTGGTCCAGATGCTTGAACATAAACGAGTTGATTTTATCGCATATGGTGAAGTAATTGCACGCTATCAACTTGAACGAGCTAACATTAGTGAAAATCAATTTAAGGTAGTAAAGCCATTACTTAAATCCCTTTTAGGCTTTGCTTGCAATCCGCAAGTATCGTCTGATGTTATAAATGCATTAGACAATGCCATTCACAATATTGTGAAAGAGCACCCAGAAATAATTCAATACTAGAGCTTTTCTAACACTAAACTGCTAACGCCGGATAGTTATAAGTCAATATATGCACTTTTAATTGCATTTTAATCAATTATCCACGCTAGCCAAATCCTGTTCTGAATACGAATCTATTTCAAACACACTAAGCCTATAGGCAAGGTTTTTTTAGGCATTTTCAAACAATATCATGAAGGTTTTTAATGGACTTCTTTTGACTGCTTGTGAAAAATTATGTGCTTCAGGCTTTTGTCCTGCTATTACTTTTGTGGCGAGCCAGTTCAAAAACGCGCTTTTAAAAATTTCTGGAGTATCAAAATCGAAAGCTGATACTTGCTTGGCAGAGCACTTTATCTGATACACCGACAATAAAACATTATTTAAAGCATAACGAAGGTCATCAAAGCAATAAAAGCAAAAGGTATTTATGATCAACTTCTGACATAAATTTCCAAAAAAACCTATAAAACACGACAGCAAGAGAGGAACTTCATTTGGTATGACACAGATGTAGATCCCTTTAATAGAAAAATTGATTAAATTGCATATACTAAAACTTATTGAATAGCGAAAAATAAAATGCTACTGAAAGTTCAACTCTTGTTACTCTTAGTCATTTGTTTTAATTGCATAGCAAAGCCATGGCGGCTTTGTCATGAAGATAAAGAGTACCGACCTTATATCTATGTTGCCCCTGAAAATTCTCTTTCTTCTGGACTCTTAATTGATATTTTAAATCAAGCCGCAAATACTATGAACATTGAGCTTTCTTTTACTGCTTTACCATGGAAACGTTGCAAACAGGGTGTAAAAGATGGCATTTATGATGGCATATTTGCCATGATTAAAACCGAACACCGCTCTAAACAATTCGCCTACCCCGCTGATCAACAAAGTTACTTAAATGAAGTTGACTATATCATTCTGTATAAAAATAGGTCATTTCTTCATCGAGCTGAATTAGCAGGAAAATTATTTTCTGAAAAAGGTAAATTCAATATCGAATACTATAGAAATATCCAAATGTATGGTTTACAGGCTCCTACGGGTTATGTGTTAGAGCAATTTTTAAAACAACATAATATCGCAGCGCAAAATGATTACGACCTTAACTTAGGCATTCAGCAAGTCGCCCTTGGAAGACTAGATGGTTATATAGTTGAAAAACGAATAGGTATGGAGCGAGTTAAAGTATTGAATCAATATAATAATGTAATTAGTAGCCAAGGTGTTGTAAAACGCACCTACTGGTATGTGCCATTTAATCGTCACTTTTATAATAAAAACAAAAGTGATGTTGTGCGTTTTTGGCAAAACATTAAGCTCGCCCGAGAGCAAATTTTACATAGCGATTAATGACGCATCGCAACTAAATGTAATACTTGCCAAAGATAGCTATCTATTCCAACCATTGGCGTGAACCAGATAAGGTCATCATGACCCACTTTCAAACCAACCGTTAACGATTATAACTGTAATGTTAGCGTGCAGCTCTTACTGCATCATCAATAAAATAATAACCCATTTTTTAGATTGCAGAAATGCGCTAGCACTTACGTTGCAAACCTTTTTGCAAATTCACTCTCACTTCCCAGTATTATTTTTTAATATGCTGAAGCAATATGTTCATTCACTGCAAAACTGTAAGGAAAGGCTTTGTTGATACAATCAGCAGAGCTGTAAATCTAGACCTTGTAAGGATTAAGAGTGATTCAATGAAGGATTAAAATAGCAACCTTTATATGGCAATAATTGCCCACTGATTATGCTACTCAAATAAATGTTAAGTTACTATAAGAGAAATACTCGAAAATTTTCCTCCATACATCCGACGGAACTTTTTTATACCGAGAAGTTATCAAAAATACGAAAGAGGATTTAATCGTTTCTTATCTGGTGTTAAGGTAGGTAAAAGTATGACAAGCGTGGCCTTATGCTAATATTAAGAGAATCTCTTTATCATTCTCTTGGTTCAATAAAATGGTGTGTTTTGTAAATTAAATGACGGTTTTCAGAATTAACAAGTTCTCGATAAATAGTATGCTATTAGTCTTAGCATTCGTTTTTTCAGTAAATGCGAATGCCCATAACAATGACATTTTAGCGTGTATTGATGATCATCCTCCATATCAAGTGCTCGGTGACCCCCCAAGCGGTATTCATATTACAGCCTTGCATAAATTAGCGACTTTGTTAGATCTAAATCTAACATTTTTACAATCACCCAATTTTGCCAGGTGTGTTGCTCTACTCAAACGAGGAGATGTAGATGTTATTGCTGCATTAAACCCTTTACCTGAGAGACAAGATTTTGCATTCTTTGCACCATTTAAGCCTGCAGATGCTCTCAGAGTTATTTCTAAGGATGGAATACAAATATCAACATATAATGACTTTCAAGATAAGATCATCGGTGTTTCAAGAGGTGTGCGATACTTCTCAAGATTTGATAATGATGAGTCACTTCAGAAAATTGACATTCAGAATGTCAGAATTGGTTTCAGCTTATTACTCAAAAATCGTATCGACTTAATTATGGTAAGCCCTGCGATGATCAACTCTTTTTCAAAAGAGATAAAAGAGGCGGACCTTAAAGTCTCTCCCATTGCCCTTGAAGAAATGAGAAACAAAGAAACTTTTTTTGGTTTCAGCAAACTTCACAAGCTCGAAATGAAAGAAGCTGATATAAAACAAAAAATATATGATGCATATCAATCAGGCTATTTTGCACATCAGAATGGCAATTGAAGAAGCTAATGATATTAGTAATTTGCACTAACAAATTTAGCGCTATTTCATCAAATCTAGCAAACTTGCCAATGTATTTTCAATTAGCTTCAAATCGCAAAAAGATGGCTTTAAAGACCCAAGCCATCAAAAATACAAAACTAAAGAGGAGGCTTTAAGCTTTTTCATACAAGCATTTAAGCATTTTCAAAAAAGCGTCAACCGATGCGAGTGCACCTGATTCTTCCATCGTGTGATAGCCAGTTGTAGGTACTTGAATAGTGGTGCCATCTACTAGACCATTTGAACTTGCAATAATCCGACCAAGTTCAGTACTGCCAATCGAGCGTGGCGCTTCCCCCCTTTCAGCTAATAGTCGGTTTATTTTCTCCATATATTCGTCTTTATAAATGTAACTAAACTGTTGCTCTTTACAAATTGCTTCAACTAATTGTGTGGCTTCTTCATTAAAAGTGGCATTCGCATCTTTTTTTCTAAGCACTAATAATTGTTCGTTTGCAGCATCTTCATCTGGGAACGGGCTGGTATCAACTACAAATAAACGGTTTGTTGAGCCACCAAAACGACGAAACCATTCAAGTAAATATCGCCAACTTTTACCGGCTTCCTCTTGCGCTGTGAAAAACACGGTTCCTTCAAAACCCAAACTAAATAAATGCACTAATGCTGCTGCTGTTAGCACATTATCAAGTTGGCCAATTAAGCGCTCATTTTCAATGCGTAATTTATCTTTAAAGGCAACTGGCGTACCTGCAACAGCGCTTTCTAAGCCATCAATTTCAAAAATTAAGTTATTACGAAATTCACAAACGTAAGAGCTTTTAATCATTCCCTGCCCACGATACGCACCTGACCAAGGTTCGTATGCAAAAACCGGTGTGGTCTGAAAGCGTTCAGTAATCTTTGTCATTAACTCTTCCGACACAGAGTTATTCAGTAAGTCTGTACGATTGGCAGAAATAAATGCTGCATACTGAAATTCATTTGGGCCAGTACAAATTAAACCATGACGATCAATATGTGCCGAAAACATGGTACTGAACGGTTTTTTTCCTTGCGCAACCAATAAACCTTCATACCAAGTTACAGTTGCGCCACGTTCTTCAAGCTCACGTTGTAAGACACGAAAAAATGAATGCTCCGCCCCTACCACACTTGGATGGCGAATAATTTCTTTTAATAAATCGATAAACTCATTGCTCAATGTGTTCATTAATGTTCACTCTAAAATGACACGTTTTCAATCGCTCTTTATCAGTTGGTAAACCAGTTAAAAAGAACGGTTATTAAAAAGGACAGTAAATGTATTAAACACTCTGTATTTTTAGAAAGTATCTGCCTCTTTTGCCGTTCTGACAAGCAATGATTCACCTATTTGTTAGATTTGTTTTATTCAAAATATTTCAGAACAACTATATTGTTTTTTATCAACATAAAAAATTTACCTACAAAAAGCTTTCGCTTTAAATCAAATAAAAACGTTTATTTCTACATTAATTTTTTTGGCTAATTTTATAAAATCATTAAATGGCATAGATTTTTGTAATAAGTAGCCTTGGAACACTTTTACTCCCATCATTTTCAGTGTTTCGAATTGCGATAATGTTTCAACGCCTTCTACAATCTCATCGTGAATGTAGTGGCATATTTACTGTAGTGACCAACTCACATAACCCATTCATTAGTGTCTTACAATACGATCACAACTCAAAACTTTTAAATGACAGCCACGCTTGTTGCCCAACTAAATGGTTAGTTATAATCAAGGCTTATTGACCTTTTTTAGATTTCATAATGAAAAAACTTTCCAAAGTACAACAAAAACAACAAGCCTTAGTACTTGAAATTGCCGATAAGTTAGAAGAGCAAGCGCGCACTGAAGTTCCAGGCATGGTGCAATGTTGGTTTGATGTGGAATATCACCTATTCCCAGGTTCTCTTTTGCTATGCTTCCAATTTGAGGATGAGCAACAACTTACTAATGCAAAGCCAGACTTACTCAAATGGCAAAAACGTTTAAGTGCAGCACTTGTGAAAAAAGGGGTAGTACTTAAAGATATGCGAAAACACCTTCAATTTACCCTCAAAGGGCCTGAAGATTAATTGGGATGTATGATCACAAAAATATGCCCATGTTATCTAGGGCATATCATGCTAGACGGCTGGAATATCTGTTATAAGTTAGGCATGGTTAAAAATATGTTGTTTTAGTGCTTTTGCTTTATGAAAAACGTTCTTTATATTTGCCTTACCTTATTCTCACTTATCTTTGCTGTTCAAGCAAAGTCAGCAAATACCCTACGTTTTATCGCTGAAGACTTATATCCACTTCATTTTATTGATGAAAAAAACCAAGCTGACGGTTTTTTAGTTGATGTTGTCAAGGCTATTTTAAATGAATGTAATTGCGATGGCACCATAGAAATAATGCCGCAAGCCCGCGCTTTTAGAGAGTTACAAAATGACGCTAACACTTTAATGATATCGTTGTTGCAAACACCTAGTCGTGCAGAAAATTATGACTTTTTAGGAGAGGTTTTTACCGCACATGCTTATTTGGTTGGCAAAAAAGAAAAAATATTTATACTTACTAACTTACAAAGTGCACGTGGCTTAAGAGTAAGTACGGTAAGAGGTTATTTTAGCCAAGGTTATCTAGAAAAAGCAGGGTTTACCCTTGAGAAAGATCTTGTTTTAGCACCAGATCCTGCCAGTTTAATGAAAATGCTATATAAAGATCGTACGGATTTGGTATTAACTAACACATTACACCTTGAAGATGAGTTAACCAGTATTGGCCTTGACCCTACTCTTATAGAGAAAAAGCTGCGTTTAAAAGACTTTCCAAAAGAACTTCATATTGTTGCCAATAAAAAGCTAGCTGTTGAGACTAAAAGTGTGATTAGTTCGGCAATTCATAGCATTAAGTACTCAGGCCATTACAATGCATTGCTAGCAAAATGGCACCTTTATGATAGCTAAACTGATATTGCCCATGTTCCAACTCATAAAATAAGCCAGTTCACAAACTGGCTGTTAAATTAGAAGTTAAGTTTTTGGCTTAGAGCACCTCATAAACTTTCATCTTTTCCCTGTCGCTGCTAATGCTCGACATAGCGTGTTTCACATTTTTTACTAAATTTGCTTTATAAGGGCTTTGCTCAGAGACATAAACAAGCACTTTAGCTAGTTCATAATCAGAACCAATTTCTGCCCCTGCAATTTCTAGCGCAAACACCGTTTGCGCTTCATTCATTTTGTTGTATGGCAGCGATAAAAATGAACGTTGCATCTCGTAATCAGAGTCAATCGTCAAAATAAAATCTAACAGAGCATTGATATCGTTTTCAGTATTTGCGTTTGGCGCTACGTCGTAAATTAATCGATACGCTTCATAATCTGAACCAATATCATGACTTGCCGCTAGCATATCTGTAATTTGTAAGGAGTTTGTTTGCGCTAAAATTTCACTCATTAAACGGTACTTTTCATAGTCACTGCCAATGGTCTTGCTCGCATCAAAAAACGCGCTATGAACAGCTTTGTCATCTGGCAACCTAACAGCAATTGATGACAGCAATGTGCGTAGTTCGTAGTCTGACCCTATATTTTCCAGTCCATCAAACAATGTAAGCCAAACTGTTTTTGATAATGACGTTTGCTTTTCAACAAAATCCAGTGCGGCAACCTTTTGACTATAGTCACTGCTAATTTTTGAAAGCACATTAAGCACGCGCTTTTGTGCTTGTTGTTCAAGCGATTGTTTGCTGATAACCGATACATAAGCCGCTTTAGTATCGTCATTTTGTGCTTTTTCTACTTGTGTAAGTGCAGCAGCTAAATTTTGGTGTTTTACGAGCGCATTAATACGCTCTTCAGCCGCTAACGGCGTGAAATTAAACAGGCTTTGCATGGTAGCTTTAATTTGTTTTGTTGATGGTTCGCTGCTATTTTTGTGTTGTAACAAGGTGTAAGTGGCATTGCCGTTTTCCTCACTAATTTTTAGTACTTCACCAGTATCGGTGTTTTTGATTCTGATGCTACTGCCCTTTACCATTTTTAGAACGGTAAATGCATCTTCAGCAAGCACCACAGGGCCTGTTAAATCGGCTGTTACCAGGTACTCATGGCCTTGTTGCACATAATACTTTTTAAGCTCAATAACAGCGCCCGAATCATCCGTTTTAATAAATTGATGACCTACAACTCCAATACAACCTGTTGTCATAAAAGCAAATACAACTGGCAAGGTTGCTTTTGATAGCCGATTCATAAATGTGTGCATTAACTCTAAATCCGTTATTTATAATAATTATCGGGCTGTTAAAAGCAATCAACATACCAAATTATAACCATCTGATATTTATGATTTTTATAAAATATCATTGAAACCAAAGTTGCCAATAGACCTAACTATTAGCTTTTCTAACCAATCTATTGGGCTATTTCAACTAGCTCTTTATATACTGCTATTCTTTACAAAGCCAAAACTGCGACTTGTGTCGCGCCTTAACTTATGACAAATTGCGACACTTGTCACACATAAAATGTATTTGTTCAAGGAAATTGTTTTGCAACTCACCGCACCAGAACTCGAAATCTTAAAGTGCCTTTGGCAACAACAGCCTCTTACGGGCAAAGAGATCCATCAGCGTATGGAATCACTTTACGGTTGGAGTTACTCCTCTACCCGTAAAACGCTTGAGCGCATGGCACAAAAAGCTTATTTAAGCGTTGAAACTGAGAGCAACAAAAAAATCTATACAGCATTACTTAAGAAAGTGCCTACAATGGCTTCGTTTGTTAAAGATTTTTCAGAACGGGTGCTTGAAATCGATGGTGCATTACCTGTTGCGATGTTCTCAAGCAGTCAATTGTTTGAACAAAACGAATTGAATGAACTTGAAGCTCACTTAATTAACATACAAAAAAATAAAAAATGATGCTGTTATTGACCTTAATTGGGTGGGTAATACTCACCTATTTTCTTGCATTTGTGCATAAAAAAATTGCACTTACGGACCGCCTTTCGCCAATCACTTGTTGGGTAGCTTTAGCGCTTTCGCTTGGTATTTTTATGCCAAACATTGACTGGGTGGAAGTAGATAATACTAATTTCATGTGGTTAAATGACCAAGCACAGCAGCAGTTAACTTTTGTTAGCGAAGTTGCAAAACAATCCAATACTCAAAGTACTTTACAGCTCGACACACTCTTACTGATCATCTTAGCTGTGCCTGCAGCGCTTCGTTTTTTTCGCGTTTTAAAACGTTATTTTCAAGCAAAAAAGTTGATTACTAACGGGGTGCCCTACACAGACAAAAGTACCTTGCGTTGTTATGCCAATCAACCAATCGCCGTTTGTTATAGGTATTATCAAACCAACCTTGGTACTACCACAATATTTTTTGCATTTAAGTAAATCGCAGCAAGATATTATTATCGCCCATGAATTAACCCATATAAATAATCGCGATCACCTGCAAGCTTGGCTCTGGTTAGTAATTATTGAAGTATGTTGGTTTAACCCCGGGCTAAAAATGCTCAACCAGCTGTATATTAACGCCATGGAGCAACGCTGCGACTTACAGACGATAACGCAAAATACTATTTCAAAAGAAGATTATGCAAACACGCTGTTGTTATGTATTAAGCTTTCTCATCAAACAATATCAAATCCGTTTGCAACGCCATTTAATGGGCAATCATTAAATTTAAATGATTACAAAAAACGCTTTGACTATATTATTAATGAGCCGCCTATGTTAATTGGCAAAGCTGTTTTAGTCTTTGTGTTTTTTGCCAGTTTTTTACTTTTTACCAAAACTGCATTTGCCCAAATACAGTATATTCAAGAGGAGTGGCGCTTTCCTGTAAGCAACATTGCAATCAGCTCCTATTATGGCCATATTGCTAAATTCCGTAATTTGCGCCCCCACCGTGGAATTGACTTAGTAGATATAAAAGGCACACCTATCTTGGCAACAAAAACCGGTAAGGTAATCGTAACTTATCCGGATAAGCACACTATGCATAGCGGACTAGGTAAAGCTGTTGTGATACAACATAGTAATGGATGGCAATCTCTGTATGCCCATTTAGATCAGGTGGATGTAACTGAAGGGCAATGGATCAAGCAAGGTGATGTGCTCGGAAAAATGGGAGATACCGGCCGAGTCACTGGTACCCACTTGCATTTTGAACTCGCGCATCACGGCCAAGCTGTCGACCCACTTAACTACTTAAAAGATAAATAACATGCTGTATTTACATATTTTTCTGCTTACTTTATTGATAAGTGGCTGTTCAGATGACAAGCAAAACAATAATCCGCCAGTGGCAAAACAGGAGCAAAGTGCTGAAATTCCAAACAAGCCTAAAACAGTAATTATAAGCGAAGAAGCGCCAATAACCACAGGGCAATTGCAAAAAACTTACACGTTAAGTCAGGACGAAACCCTTACTCATGTCTTAAAATCTGCAGGTTTTAGCTTGGCGAATATTATTAATTTAGCAAAATCAGTCAAACCTCATTTTGATTTCACAAAAATTAGAATCAATACACAATTTGACGTTATTGAAACAAAAGAAAGTAAAACAATTCGCTTTGCGAACGATTATGCTAAAGTCATTGAAGCTACATTAGTTAATAATAAATGGCAAATTGCAGAAGTTGAAACACCACTTTTCACACATGAAGTCAGCCGTTCATTTTCAATTGATCACAGTCTTTATCAAGCGGCCAATAAAGCCAATGTGCCGCAAAATGTGGTTAATAGCGCTATTATAGCAATGTCACACTTTATTGATTTCCAAAGGGAGATAAGACAAGGTGATGAAATCACGCTTAATTTTACTGTATCCAAAGTCAAACACGATACGCATTTATTTAATCAGTTTTCACCACCTCAAATGCTTGTTGCCATTGACTTTAAAAATCAAGGTAAGCAATACAGCTTATATCAATACCAAAACGCCTTTTATTTTGAAGATGGTAAACTAGCACAAAATTTTTTGATGAAAACACCACTCAATGGTGCGCGCTTATCGTCGTATTTTGGTAAACGTAAGCACCCGGTTTTAGGCTATACACGCCAACATAAAGGGATTGATTTTAGTGCACCGATTGGCACTCCCATTATGGCTGCCGGCAAAGGTAAGGTGATTAAAGCAAGTTATAGCAAAAGTTTTGGTAACCGCGTATTGATTGATCATAGCAATGGCTATCGCAGCTTGTATGCGCATTTAAAAGGATTTGCAAAAGGCATAAAACAAGGGAGCCTCGTACGCCAAGGTCAAATAATTGGTTATTTAGGCAATACTGGGTTGTCCACAGCGCGCCATTTACATTACGAATTACATAAAAATGGCCGAGTGATTAACCCTCTGAAGATGAAGCAACCCAGTAATATTCAACTTAGCGGTGACGATTTGCTCGCATTTAATGCGCATATTAAGACTATAAATAAACGTTATACTGCACTCGTTGTTAAGCAACATGTTCTCGACATAACTACTATATTGTAATTAACCATGTCATTTTAAATATCAGTAATTCTTATGCTGACAATACAGCGATATTGTTGCAAATGTAATGGTTAACCATGTTTGAAATTGCACCACAATTGCAGCAGCATCAATTAGAGTACTTGTACAACAGTAAGCGTTTTCATGTCTCTTCTAATACTAAATAGACATAAACAAATTACATCATCAGTTGTGAAGAAACCTTGTAGCGTTAAACACTTACCAATGAAAAGGAGCTTTCCTCCCTTTTATTGATTGCATGTAAAAATTCTTTTTGTGGTTAAAGAGCGCAAATAAGCTAAATCTAACATAAAAAAATCACCAAATGGTTTCTCTAAATAAACTCGCATTTATAAATAAAATTAATTAAAAAGTATACAAACCCACATTACTACCGTAAACTTCGCAGGCTTTAGAAATTTAAAGCTTTATCTACTACTGCACGTTTTGTTTCTCTTTCTTCTTTATTAATTTTAAGTCGAACTGGTATCTATATTTGCTTTATTGGTTACTGTTTTACTTGTTTATCTATAGCTTTATCCGGTGAGATTTCACCACAAATTAATTAATAAAAGGTTTCAATATGTCTGATTCAGTAACTGGCGTAGTAAAGTGGTTTAACCAAGAAAAAGGTTTTGGATTTGTAACACCAACTGACGGTGGCAAAGATGTGTTTGTACATTTTCGCGCAATCGTTTCTGATGGTTATAAGTCATTAGACGAAGGTCAGCAGGTTCAATTCACTGTTGAGCAAGGCCCAAAAGGCCCACAAGCTTCAAATGTTGTAGCACTATAATTAAGTGCTCTTCCAAGGCTAGTAACAACTAGCCTTATTATCACTGTAATACCAATTCTGTTAAGTATGTGATCAGGGATAGCGCTAGATAAATGAAATGATAACAAGGCGGAATTTTTCTTATGTAGTTGTTCTACATTGATAAATTCTAACGCAGTTAGCATGATATTTAGTCCGCTAGGATGATCAGCTACTTAAGTGAATTGGTATAATACGCCTCCTTAAATTAACCCATCAGTTTTTGTCTTACAGTACCCCCAAGTAAAAATATAAAAGATCTAATATGATACATACATTTAGTGCCGCTAGCATAAATGCTCAGCCGCCAATTTTATCCATTTCCGTAAATAAAAACAGCGTTGTCTTTACCGATAATGCTGAGCGTAAGAATGTGCGTTTTGAAACTGCCTTCGAGAAAAAGCAGTTTTTAAAATGGCTTATGACTATTTAACATTTCATCCAAAATCTAATGTGAAAACCCTTAAAAGTAGCTTCTCTATGATTACTCGCATTCACAAACAAGCCGGAGATTACTCCGGCTTTTTGCAATTTTAAAAATGTTAATTAGTTATTTAAATAGGTATTTAAAAACTTAAGGTAAGCATTTGATGCTTCAATGCGGTTTTCTTTTTTAGTAAAACCATGGCCTTCATCATCAAATAATATATATTCTACCGGCACACCATTAGCTTTTACCGCTGCCACCAGCTCATCACTTTCCACTTGCAGAACACGAGGATCATTCGCGCCTTGAATTACCATTAGTGGTTTGGTGATATTTTTAGCATGGAATAATGGCGAAATAGCGCGGTGACGCTCACCATCTGTTGCTGGGTCGCCCATTTCATCATAAAGCGCTTTTTTAAAGCTCTCCCACCATGGTGGAATAGAATTAAGCGTTCTGACCCAATTAGTTACACCAAAAATATTAATACCCACTTCAAATTCTTCCGGCTCAAACGCAAGCGCCGCCGCGGTCATAAAGCCGCCATAACTGCCACCCATAATGCCAATTTTATCGCCATCTACCCAGTCTAAACTTTGTAGGTGTTTTTTACCGTACACAATGTCTTGTAAATCATCGGTACCGTGTTTTTTATCATCCAAATGGAAGAAGGTTTTGCCGTAGCCCGAGCTACCACGGTTATTCACCGCAAAAATAGCATAGCCATGGTTTACCAAGTGCTGCTGCATAGCGCTATAACCGGTGCGGCTCTGTCCACCTGGTCCGCCATGCACCCACACAAGTGCAGGCACTTTATTATTGCTATTTGCTTGTTTTGGTTTGTATAGCACGCCCGGGATTTCTAGCCCATCAAAGCTTTTAAAGCGCACAATAGTACTTTCAACCAGATCATTTTGATCAATTGCTGCGCTTAAACTGTTGGTAAGTTGCGATGCGTTTGATGACCCTACCTGCCAAACAAATAAATTATTCGGTGACGTATCGGAATTTAAGTAAAACGCCATGGTTTTTTCATCTGCCGAGAAATTTACGCCACGTAAATTACCCGCAGGTAAACTTGGCATCGCAATCGATTGCCCAGTTTTTGTATCCATCACAGTGACTTTAGTGCTGGCATCAGCATTTACACCACTCACTTGGTAGCGCCCTGATTTAGAAAAGTAAATAAAGTTAACATCCCACTCATCTTTGAGCGCAAGGCGATGTTCACCCGAGGTTAAATCGTAGCGCCAAATCTGTGCAAATTCGCCTTTTGCGTTGGTTGAGTAATAAAGTGCCTTGCTGTCTCGCGAGAAGGTTTCTGGGCCAAATGTGGCTTCAACATCTTTGCCAGCAATCAACTCTGGTTTAAGTGTTTTTTTCATCGTATCGAGAATAAACACGTCGCTATCTTTGTTTGAGTTATTTTTAGAAAGCGCAATAAAACGGCCGTCCGGACTAATTGCACCCACATCTAACCCCATTTTATTTTGATAAACAGGCGTTACTTCATAGCTTTTGGCGTCAACACGGTACAAGTCCATAAACTTAGCATCGCGTTGGTTACTGGTAATGTAAAAATGACTACCATCTTCTGTGAAACCGGCAAAGCGCGCACGGGTTTCACCGCCCGGTGTTAAGTCTTTAACACTGCCGTCAACTTCGCGTACATACACATGAAAACGCTCATTACCGCCTGAATCTTTGGTAAAGATCACGCGTTCATCATTTGGAAAATAACGCACCGCATAGGTACTGTCTTGAAAATCTGTTAAGCGTGTTTTTTTTGCAGTTTTAATATCAACAGCATAAAGGCTATAAATGCCACTTTTATCACTGCTCACCAGTATTTTGTCACCATTTGGTGAAAAGCTGCTGCCCATAATAGAGGTGGTGTCAAAGAAAGTTTCAGCATCATATTGTTTTAGTGTTTGTAATTGTTGTAATGCCTCTACCGCTTGAAGAGTACTATTTGTTTGTGAACAGCCTGCTAACGCAAGCCCTAGCGCACAGGCGACTGTTGCTAATTGAAAGTGCTTTTTCATTATAATTATTCCTTGTAAATTATCCGCTTTCGATTGTCACCAAAACAATATCTGGACTCAAGCGCCTTTACAAATTAACTGTTCAAAATGCCCCCATCCAAGAAAAACTATAACCGAAAAGATTTTTATCTGCCTTTCAAGGAGGGCTTAAAATACGCAACCCAAAATTAAACGACTAATATTAAATTACTTAGTTAATTTTATTTGGACACAGGCACTATTTTTACAGGCACTCTATGGCGAGTTTCAGTTTTGACTACAATAAAGATACTAGGGAACTCGATTTAATTATTCAAGAAGTCGAAAAATCCCCCAAACCAGAGCTAAAAAAAATTAAGCAGTTATTTGAGCAATCAGACTTCCGAAATATGTTGCTAAATGAAAATAACCTAAAAAAGCTAATTGACTCTCTTGAACAAGATCAGCTGGATGAACCCTCGCATAAGTTAAGTGCAACCATTGCCACAACCAAAGATGCCGACATGTCATTAACAGTTTCTCCGGATGAAATGACAGCATCCATTGAGATCACCTGCGCTTTTGCAGGAAAGCACATTAATGAGACTGATATAGTTAACTTGCTCATTGAAAATGGTATTAAAAAAACAGCAAATAAAGACATGATTGTGCAGCTTGTTAACCAAGCGAAAACCGCAAAGCCAGGTGAACAAGTCAGCCAAATAGTTGCCAATGGCAAACTGGCTGTCAATGGAGAAAATGGTTATATTAATTATCTTGTGCCTGATCCTTCCGATAGAAAGCTATGCCCAAAACTGCTTGAAAACGGCAATGTGGACATGCGCGAGCTCGGCGAATTATGCTATGTACAAAAAGGCAAAAAATTAGCTGAACTAGTGCCGCCAACACTAGGAGAGAAAGGCTTTACTGTTCTTGAAAAACCCCTCGAACCTGAAGCAGGACAAGCCGCCACCTTATCTGAAAGTGAAGGTTCTGTATTTGCTGATGAATTAGAATCAACCTTAATTGCCGATTTTGATGGCATGCCTAAACACGAACCTAATGGTGTCTCGGTGGTAAAAGTATTTAACATCAACAATATTGATGTGAGTACCGGAAATATCCGCTTTGACGGAACCATTATGGTTCAGGGGGATATTTGCGAAGGTTATAAAGCGCGAGCCAGTGGCGATATTATTGTTGCAGGCAGTGTTGAGTCTGCCTACGTAGAGGCAGGCGGCAGCGTTAGCATTGGCAAAGGCGTAATTGGCCACGCCATAGAAAACACCGATGAAGAAGACAAAAGTTGCACCATAATCGCTGGCGGTAATATTAATGTGCATCATGTGCAATACGTGAACTTGTTTGCAAATGGCGATATTCACGTTAGCCAGTTTGCTTCGCACTGCAAGTTCTGTGTCAGAGGTCATTTTTGGGTAGGTAAAGATGAAAACCCCAATGGAAAAGTGGTTAGTTGCGATATTTTAGTCGGAAAGTCCGTTTCAGCTGGCAGCCTTGGCTCGCGTTCTGGTACACATATGCTGATAAATTTTAACTACTCCTTTGCAGGACTGGAACAAACTTATAAAGCACTTATCGAACGGAAACACCTTTATCTGGCAAAAGTTCGAAAAGTTAAATACCTCATAGCTCAGCTTACATCGCGTAATGAAAACTGCTCTGAAAAATTAGCGCGCCTTAAAAAGACCCTAGTACGCTATCTTGACGCAATCGACAAACTTGTAATAGTCATTGAGGCGAAAAATAACAAATTATCGTTACACCGAAGTGATATTACTATAATCGCAACACAAGCCCTTTTAACTGGTGTAGAGATATGCATTGAACAAAAACACTTGGTTTGTAACAGGGACTATGGCCCTTCAAAAATCACTTACCTTGACAATGAAATCAAGTTAGATCCGCTAACTTAAACACCATTTCTTCCATTCAAAGACGGTAATTAATATTTGCTTTTCCACTAAATGACTTTAACAACTGTTAATTTTGCGAAGACTGGAGGTTTAAGTGGTTAATAGTGGTAGAATTGCCCAAATCAGCCAAAGACAGTTTAAAATTAGTATTCTCCCTTTAGCTTTAAAGCTTGTCAGTACACTAATTTATAGAATTTATCAGGAACAGCTTGTATGAGCTTCAATAACTTAGGTTTAACCAAAGCATTATTAACGGCTATTACCGAGCAAGGTTATCAAGAGCCCTCAGCCATTCAACGTGAAGCCATCCCTGCGATTTTAGCGCACAAAGATGTGATGGCCATTGCCCAAACAGGTACGGGAAAAACAGCAGGTTTTTCACTCCCTGTGTTACAGCTTGTAGCAGGCCAACAGTCAATCCAAGCAAAGCATATTCGCGCGCTTATTATCACGCCAACGCGCGAACTTGCAGCCCAAGTTGCAACCAGCATTAATAATTATGCGGCGCACTTAGATGTGAGCTCGCTGGCTGTGTTTGGCGGAGTACGAATAGAGCCACAAATTGCAGCACTTGAAAATGGCGTAGACGTGCTTATCGCAACGCCAGGGCGATTAATGGATTTATATCAGCAAGGTGCAGTCAGTTTTGAGCAGTTAACTCTATTAGTGCTCGATGAAGCGGATCGCATGCTGGACTTAGGCTTTATTGATGATATCAAAAGAATCTCAAACCTATTGCCGACAAAACGCCAAACACTGATGTTTTCTGCCACCTTTACAAACCAAATTAAAGCACTTGCAGAAACCATGCTGTTAAACCCAGTCCTGATTGAAGTTGAAGCAGCAAACAGTACGGTGGAAAACATTACACAGACGTTATATCACGTTGATAAGCATCAAAAAACTGATGTACTAATTCATTTACTAAAAAAGAAAAAGTGGCCTCAATTACTTGTATTTAGTCGCACGAAGCAAGGGGCTGAAGCATTAGTTAACACATTAAAAAGCGCAGGGATTTCAGCGGATTCTATCCATGCAAATCGTACACAGCATGCCCGCACAATCGCCCTTACTGAGTTTAAAAACGAAACTGTAAATGTGCTTGTTGCAACAGATCTTGCTGCGCGTGGTATTGATATTAATCAGCTACCTTGTGTTATCAATTTTGATTTACCCTATGTAGCTGAAGATTATGTACACCGTATTGGTCGCACCGGTCGCGCGGGTAAAAAAGGGCAAGCTATTTCGCTTTTTAGTGACGACGAAGCAAAGCAATTAAACGCCATAGAGCGATTGATTAATCGCAAATTTTCACGTGAAGTTGTCGCAGGCTTTGTGCCAAGCAGGCAACGTGCTGAGCAAATGTGGGGCGGCGCAAAAGATAACTCACCAACTAAGAGCAAAAAAGGCAATAAAAAAGGGAATAAACATCAGTTTGACGACGATGAATATGGCAATTTTGAGCCAATGCCAGATGTTTCTAACAAGAAAAAATCAAATAAACGAAAACGTCGCTAAGCCTAAACAAGCTGTTTTTGGGTGAGAGAGCACAATAAAAAACCGAAGCTGGATGCTTCGGTTTTTATTTTCAATGACTAACACTATTTAGTAATAGCCTTACTATTAGCCTTCAAACTCGTCATCATAATCATCTTCAAAGTCATAATCATCATGCGATAGTTTAGCTTGGCGCACCGCAGGTTTTGCTAAAATTTCAATGTAAAATGAGGTTAAGTTTTCAAGCTGGGTTTTATCAATCATCTTATTGATTTGTGATAAATGCACTACCTCTGCTTCTGCTTCAGTGTTACCAAATTTACAATCGAAGTCCCAGTAATCAGCACCTTGTGGCAATTTTTTATTGCGCTCACGTTTGATGTATTTTTTAACTTCATGTTTTACCGCATCAACTCGCCTTGCGATTTTGATTTTAGGATGCGTTAATTCGAATGTTTTTTTCATGGTTGCCTTCAAATAAGAAATACTCAATTGTGCGGTATGCATGCTGAGTAAAAGAAGTGGATTTATAAGCCCGCATTATTATGTGCATATAAACTCAAATAATGGTGCTATTTTACGTTAAATTTAGCGCACTAGCATTAACTATTATTTCTAGCGCTCTTTGCTATTTAAACTAAACATGGAAAGTGGCTATCAAACTAAAATACTCCACTTTTATTTACTTTTAATGTATTCAATTAGTTAAACAAATTTGTCATATACCACCCATCATTTATCAACGCGAACAAGCAATAACCACCTAGCGACTGTGGTTTATTGCTTCTCACAACTGTCGTGTCAAATTTGTAGTTCACCTTTAACACTTGGGTTGTTTGCCATTTTTCAACTCTTTTTCTAACAGCTCTAGAGTGATGACTTTCTGGGTTTTCTACCAGCTCATAGTCTTGGATAAGAAAATTGTTAATACCCGCGTACCGTGACTTCGTATACTAGTCATTTTGTTTATCAACAAATCGTTTTAATGCCCCTTCTTTTCCACGTATTTGTTCTGGAATCAGCTGCTTGAAAGCATCATAATTTTGATTTTTCACAATATTCGCAGCGTCGATACAGTGCGATTTTTACTGGTTGAATTCAGCCGTAAAAGCCGAAGAAGAATATAATACAGATAGGGTCCATAATGCGTATGTCATATATTATCCTTAATATTTAACGCTAAGATTTTGTGTGTTTACAACCTAATAACCTCCACTTGTACCCATTTGGTTTACAGATTAATTTTTACATTCCCAATGTCTTCAACCTATTTTTTGACATAAATCACGCAAAAACCTCATTTTTACAATGGATACATATTTAGTGAGCAATGCAAATTAAAATTGTATATTTTATGTCTTTGTTGTAATGGCGCTTCACTGTACATTATTAAGCAGCAACATAAACAAGGAAATGTAATGAAAAAATTATTGATTGGATGTCTTTGGCTTATGTCGCCCCCCCTCTTAGCTGAGCAAATTGTTGACGCAAACTTTACTCCGAAAAACACTGTAAAACCTTTCAAAGCCAAAACGCGCCTAAAATAACTCTTGATGCAGCGCATTTTAATTTTCATACCTTAGATGACCGCTATAAACCCTTTGACAAAATATTAGAAAGTAATGGTTTTAAATTAACGCAAAGCACAACAGCTTTTAGTAAAGAGCAACTTGAGAAAACGGATATTTTAGTTATCGCCAATGCGTTAAATAAAAAGAACATAGAGGATTGGGACTTACCAAATTTTAGTGCATTCTCACGCGCCAAAATCGACGCTGTATTTCACTGGGTAAAAGCCGGCGGTTCATTATTGCTTATTGCTGATCATATGCCGTTTCCAAAAGCGGCCGCTGAGCTTGCCGCAATTTTTGGCTTTCAATTTACCAATGGCTATGTAGAGGAACTTGAAAATCGCGAGCAAATTTTTTCAACAGCGAAAGGAAACCTACTTCCCCACCCATTATTGCAAGGTATTAATGGAAAAGCCCCAGTAAACGCAATAAAACTGTTTACTGGTCAAGCATTTTTGGCACCGCCAAAAGCAGTTCCTTTAATTATGATTGGCAAACAATCGTTTAATTTAATGCCCAATAAATCATGGGAGTTCCCAGATGATACGCCTGAAATTGATGCTGAAGGTTGGTTACAAGGGGCAACATTAGAGTTTCATAAAGGGCGTATTGCTGTTTTTGGTGAAGCAGCAATGTTTACAGCACAATTAAGTGGCGAAAAAGACCAGCAAATCAAAATGGGGTTAAATGCCGAAGGGGCTGAACAAAATGAGCAATTTTTATTGAATGTTATGCACTGGCTGGCAAGAGAAATCTAATCGAAATAAATGACAAAGGCGTTTTTAAAATGATGGTGTTTCACTATTTAAAACGCCCTGCTATTCATCTAAAAAACTGCTTTTTAAACATTAATTTTATTACAATACATTTTGGTTTTTAAATGTACGAGAGAATTTATGCTAAAAGGCTTAATGATTACGGTAATAAGTATTTCCTTAGTCGTCGCGGCTATTGTGTTAAGCAATGACTTTGATTACATCCAACATGGTGAGGCTAAGTTTGTTTATGACACAACAAGTGTTAATGAAGAAATGGCGCAGCAAATTCATCAGTTTCTATTAGATAAGAATGTTTACCAAGGTAAAACAGGTGAATTATTCTTACTGAAACAAACAGATGCGGGTCAGTGGATGTTAAAATTCCCGGTTTATCAAGGTGGTGACGTAGCACCTCAGCTAATGCGTGATTTAGAAGTTTTTGCAAAAGAGTTGCAAAACCATATTTTAAACGGCGCGTCACTTGAAGTTCATATTACCAATGCAGGTTATCAAGGTGTGCAATATTTTGAGATCTAGATATTTTTACTGAGATAATGTTCACACGTTCCCCCCTGAAAACGTGTAATCGCTCATATTTAAATAAAATTAATTACCTCTCTACGCTAAAAAGCCTGCTTTTTTTATCAGAAACCACGCTATCAGTGCTTGTTTAAATCTCTTTATCTTTTGTTGATTCCATCTTGCTGAGTTTTACAGTAAGCTGCTTTACGTTGTAACAAAATAAGAAATAGGAAAGAACTGTGAACAAACGAATTGAACCTGAATTATTTAGTAAAGTGCCCGATTTAAACCAGGTTGAAAATACAACGCAGTCCTCTTCTCAAGCAAATAATTCATCAGCCACACCACAGCAAAATACAGTTCAACAAACCGCACCTGTAAAACAAAGCAACATTACAACATGGCTTGGTTTTGCTGCAATTTTAGCATTATCTGCTGGCGGTTATTTTTTACATAAACAAAATTTAAAAACTCATGCGCAGTTAGTCGCATCTGAACAGCGTATTGCTGAATTAGAAAGCGCGCTTTCTGCTACCGGTGAAGAAATGGGTGAATCTGCAGGCGCAATTAAAGCCAAATTATCAGCCTTGAGTAAGCGCACTGACGAGCTTTGGACACAAATGGACAAGTTATGGGCTTCTGCGTGGCGTCGTAACCAGTCTGATATTAAAAAGCTTGAAGAGTTAACGGCCAGCAACCAATCTAAACAAACAAAAGCTGTAGGTGATGCCAGTGCTAAAATCAGTGTCTTGTCACAAGCACAGTCAGATCTTACGTTAAAGCTGTCTTATTTAGAAGAACAACAACAAGCAGCGAACACGCTTAAAACAAAATTAGCGACACTAAATTCAAAACTGGATGAGTTAAAAGCACAATCACAAGGCCGCGATGCAAAACAAGTAGAAATTGGTGGCACCATTGCACAACTTGAGCTTACCCAAACAGCCCTTACTGAACAATTATCACGTTTAGAGAAGAAGCTGACAACTGGTGGGCAAACGCTTTAATTTATAAGTAGTTATAAGCAAAGTTAGCTCCCTAATCATAATTAAAACGTCTATAGCAAAAAGGTTAGCAAATAAAGCTAACCTTTTCATTTTGGGAACGTCACAACATTATCTGCCAAGTATCCAATTTAGGATATTAGTGAAGTTAAATATCGGATTTGTGCCAACAACTGTCATTCACAGACATAATGACTACCACACGGTGCTAGCCTCCGCATTTTCGTAGGTTAGCTTAAAGCCAGCGCCATAATTAGTTTGTCAATTAACTAAACAGCAGAGGCTGGTATGACTAAAATAACATACTTTTCATTAACTTAGATACACAGAAAGAGTTTGTTGAAGTGGCGTACATTGAAGACAATCGAGAGGCACAGCCCATCCACTTTGGGCGCATATCTTCGGCTAAAACCGCTATTAAAAAGCTCATTCGCCAGTTCGAATCCAAATACCCTAACGCAACTCTGCATTTCGTTTATGAAGCTGGCCCTTGTGGTTATTGGATTTACCGCTTAATT
>NZ_JBFKMX010000003.1:0-66873 GCF_041629635.1 Pseudoalteromonas sp.
ACCTGAAACCTGAAACCTGAAACCTGAAACCTGAAACCTGAAACCTGAAACCTGAAACCTGAAACCTGAAACCTGAAACCTGAAACCTGAAACCTGAAACCTGAAACCTGAAACCTGAAACCTGAAACCTTATCTCTTATATTCAGGCATGATCCGCGCAAGCTTAACGGTATTTTCGTTCACTTCGACGATTTCAATTGGGTAGCCAGAAATACGCATACTTACTTTTTCGCTTGGAATATCTTCTAAAAACTCGATAATTAAACCGCTAAGCGTTTTTGGTCCATCGATTGGAAAGTCCCAATCCATTTCTTTGTTAAGATCGCGAATGTTGGCACTGCCATCAACTAAGAAAGAACCATCCTGCTGAGGATGAACGTTCTCGCTCAGTGTGGGTGTCATGCTGGTGGTAAAATCACCTACTACTTCTTCAAGTATATCTTCAAGTGTTACAAGCCCTTGAATATCACCGTATTCATCAACCACAATACCAATACGTTCTTTTGCTTGTTGGAACTTAAGTAGTTGCACATTAAGCGACGTGCCTTCAGGAATGTAATAGATTTCGCGTACTGCACGCAGTAATGTGGCTTTGGTGAATTGCTCTTTAGTAAGCAAGCGAAGAGCGTCTCGTGCATGAATAAAGCCAACTGAATCATCAATATTTTCACGGTAAAGCAATACGCGCGTGTGCTGTGCATGCGTTAGTTGGCGCATAATCAGCTTCCAGTCGTCATTGATATCAATTGCGACGATTTCGTTACGTGGCACCATTACGTCTTCTACTTTTACTTGCTCAAGGTCAAGAATTGAAACCAACATGTTTTGATGACGTTCGGGTAATAACGCTGCGGATTCGTTTACTACGGTTTTTAATTCTTCTTTACTTAAACTGTGCTCTTCAATTTGTTCTGGGCTAATACCAAACAATTTTAAAATGCCATTGGTTATAAAGTTTACTAACATCACCAGTGGAAACAGTAGCTTAAGTAAAATATTGAGAATAAATGAGCTTGGAAATGCGACCTTTTCAGGGTACAACGCAGCTAAGGTTTTGGGTGTAACCTCAGCAAAAATTAAAATTATAAAGGTCAAGCCAAAGGTGGCAACGGCAATGCCTATTACATCACCAAATAAGCGAATACCAATAATTGTTGCAACGGATGATGCAGCGATATTAACTAAGTTGTTACCGATAAGGATAAGCCCGATAAGACGATCAGGGCGTTGCAGCAGTTCACTGACTCGTTTGGCGCCTTTGTGATGCTCTTTTTCGAGGTGTCGCAAACGATATTTATTTAGCGACATCATGCCAGTTTCGGAACTAGAAAAATAAGCTGAAAGTAATATTAATACACCAAGAATGATGAATAACGTACTTGTCGATATGGCGTCCAATGAGGGATCCTTTAAAAACTGTCGAAAGGGTATTAACTCTTAGTTAACGTTATTAGTCAAGTAATCTATTAGTTCAATAATAGCAAAATCAACAAGATTAGAATTTACCTAAAATCACTTCTTGCACAAAACGGCTGCCAAAATAGGCAAGTGTCAGTAGTGTTGCAGCGCAAATAGTGGTGATTACACTGCTTTTACCGCGCCAGCCGCGATATTTATGTCCCCAGGCAACAGCAACAAATAACACCCAAGCTAATAATGATAAAACAGTTTTGTGCACGTAACCTTTAGCAAACATATCATTGATAAATAAAAAGCCAGTGGCTAATGCAAAGGTGAGCAATAACGAACCCATTGATACTAAATGAAAGAGCTGCCTTTCAACTAGCATTAAAGGTGGCAGGTGACTTGTCACAATAGACATGTCTTTGCGTTTTAAGCGACGATTAATAAAGTAAAATTGAATAGCGTATAAAGTCGCAATAATCAGTACACAGTAGGCCATAAACGCCAGAGATATATGTGACACTAATCCCAGTTCAAAGTTAACTGATTGCAAAATTACATGATGAGGGATAAATAAGCTGGCAATTAATAAAATAGCCGCAAAGCCATACACCACAGGTAATAATAAGGTTGCTGGAAAACGCAGCGATACCGTGGTGACCGAGACAACAATTAGCCAACAAATGAGTAATGCAACATTAGCGAAACTGAGGTCTTGCCCGCCTTCGGTAAAAATCGAATTAACCAGTACAGCTAAGTGCAGTAAAATAGCAACGGTACTAAGCAACAAAGTCTTCTTTTGGTTTGGGCCTTGCTTGTCAAACAACTTACTTACCACATGCATTGTGGAGAGACTATAAAAAAGGCTCGCAATAACAGTTAAAACAATTAAATTCATGACTTTGTTATAAATCGATTTTGATTAAAATTTTTACCTCATTGTATTTTATCAATCACTAAAAGCCTAGCCCAAGGAGTGAAATAACTGATGTAACTCAGCGCAAGCCTTTTTTATTCCTGTTTCTTAGGTATAATTCTCGCAAAATACTAGTTTGGATTAACGTGAATGTTTCAGAACTTACAGGAACGCCTTGGTAAAACCCTGAAAAATATCAGTGGTCGAGGCCGATTAACTGAAGACAATATTAAAGATACGCTGCGCGAAGTGCGTATGGCGCTACTTGAAGCGGACGTAGCCTTACCGGTAGTGCGTGAATTTGTGAAAACAGTTAAGGAACGTGCTGTAGGTGTCGAAGTCACTAAAAGTTTAAGCCCAGGTCAAGTTTTCATTAAGATTGTTCGTGAAGAACTTGAAAAAGCCATGGGTGAAGCAAATGAAGAGCTTAACCTAGCGGCGCAACCGCCAGCGGTTGTAATGATGGCAGGTCTTCAAGGTGCGGGTAAGACCACCAGTGTTGGTAAACTGTCTAAATTTTTAAAAGAACGCAAAAAGAAGTCAGTGCTTGTGGTAAGTGCTGACGTTTATCGTCCAGCGGCGATTAAACAGCTAGAAACCCTTGCCAATGAAGTTGGTGTTGAGTTTTTCCCAAGTGATATTTCGCAAAAGCCAATTGATATTGCCAATGGCGCAATTGACCATGCTAAAAAGAAATTTATTGATGTAGTAATTGTCGATACCGCTGGTCGTTTGCACGTAGACAGTGAAATGATGGACGAAATCATTGAGCTACATGGTGCAATTAAGCCAATCGAAACGCTATTTGTTGTTGATTCAATGACAGGTCAAGATGCTGCAAATACGGCAAAAGCGTTTGATGAAGCACTGCCATTAACTGGTGTTGTACTTACCAAAACAGACGGTGATGCCCGTGGTGGTGCGGCGCTGTCAATTCGTCACATTACAGGTAAACCAATTAAATTTATTGGTGTTGGTGAAAAAACCGATGCATTAGAGCCATTCCACCCAGATCGTGTTGCATCACGTATTTTAGGTATGGGTGATGTGCTTTCTCTTATTGAAGAAGTCGAAATGAAAGTCGACAAAGAGAAAGCTGAAAAAATGGCGAAGAAGGTCATGAAAGGTGATGGCTTCACGCTAGAAGACTTTGCAGACCAACTTCGTCAAATGAAAAACATGGGTGGCATGATGGGCATGCTTGATAAGTTACCTGGAATGTCAAACCTGCCTGATGCGGTGAAAGATCAAGTTGGTGACAAGACATTTAATCAAATGGAAGCGATTATCAACTCGATGACACCAAAAGAGCGTGAGCGTCCTGAAATTATTAAAGGGTCACGTAAAAAACGTATTGCTGCAGGTTCGGGTACACAAGTACAAGACGTAAATAAATTGCTTAAACAATTTACGCAAATGCAGAAAATGATGAAAAAAATGAAAGGCAAAGGCGGCATGATGAAAATGATGCGCAATATGAAGAACATGATGCCACCAGGCATGATGGGTGGCCCGAAGTTTTAATTCTTCATTTATTTGTTAAAAAAGCACCTTATTTGGTGCTTTTTTATTAACTAGCCATTCACTACTTCTGACAAACTTGTCAAAAGAGTGCATTTTAACTTGCAATCAGAGTAAAAATTCGTACAATTCTCGGGCTTCCCGTTAGGGAAGTAAAAATTAGTTTTTATGTTAATGAAATCAATCAATCTATGTAGAGGACGGTATGGTAACTATTCGTTTGCAACGTGGCGGCGCTAAAAAGCGTCCATTCTATCAAATCGTGGTTGCGGATAGCCGTTTCTCGCGTGATGGTCGTTTCATCGAGAAAGTAGGTTTCTTTAACCCACTAGCTCGTGGTCAAGAAGAATCACTTCGTCTAGATCTTGCTCGTGTTGATCACTGGGTAGGTCAAGGTGCAGGTCTTTCTGACCGTGTAGCTAAGTTAGTTAAAGACGCTCGTAAAGCGGCTTAATAGGCGTAATGTAACCATGAGTCAAGAGCAAGCCAAATTTATAGCAGGCAAACTCGGCGCCCCTTATGGTATTAAGGGCTGGCTTAAGGTTCATTCATTTACTGATGATCCCGCAGGGATCTTTGATTTCAGCCCATGGTTGATAGGGCAACAAGGAAACTGGCAAACCGTTGAAGTGGTCGACTGGCGTCGTCACAACAAAGGTTTTATCGCCAAGTTGGCAAATGTTGAAGACCGTGACCAAGCAAATGTGTTAACAAATGCTGAAATTGCTGTTTTTGAAGAACAATTGCCAGACTTACCAGAAGGTGAGTTTTATTGGCGTGACCTCATCGGTTTATCTGTTGTAACTGATAAAGGTTACGATTTAGGTAAAGTCGATGACATGCTAGAAACAGGTTCTAATGATGTTTTAGTGGTTAAAGCTAACCCTAATGATGGATTTGGAAAAGGTGAACGTTTAATTCCATATTTAACCGAGAGCGTAGTGTTAAAAGTGGATTTAGACGCAAAAGAAGTTACCGTAGACTGGGATCCTAGTTTTTAAATGTCGCAACAAGCGCACATGTGGTTCGGTGTTATTTCACTGTTCCCTGAGATGTTTGATGCGGTAACAAAGCAAGGAGTTACTGGTCGTGCAGTTAAAAACGGTTTAATCGATTTTAATTGTTGGAGTCCGCGGGATTATGCTTTTGACAAGCATAAGACAGTAGACGACCGCCCATACGGCGGTGGCCCTGGTATGCTAATGATGGTACAACCATTGCGAGATGCCATCGATGCAGCGAAAGCTTCAGCGGGTGAAGGGGCAAAGGTAATCTATCTATCACCACAAGGTAGAAAGCTAGATCAACAAGGTGCGCAAGAACTTGCAAACCACAAAAAGTTGATTTTAGTGGCAGGTCGTTATGAAGGTATAGATGAGCGGTTAATTGAGTCGCACATTGACGAAGAATGGTCAATTGGTGATTTTATATTATCCGGTGGCGAACTCGCTGCAATGATATTAATCGATTCAGTATCTCGATTGGTGCCAGGCGTGTTAGGTCATAATCAATCAGCCGAACAGGATTCATTTTCTGACGGTTTATTAGATTGTCCTCATTATACTCGGCCAGAAAACTTGGATGGCAAGCAGGTGCCTGCTGTATTACTCAGTGGAAACCATAAAGAAATCGCTCGCTGGCGCTTAAAGCAGCAGTTGGGTAGAACTTGGCTTAGGCGTCCGGACTTGTTGCAAAACCTAGCTCTGACTGAGGAGCAAGCAACGTTACTTGCTGAATTTCAGCAAGAACATAATGTTTGTGGCTAGAAGACAGTTACTCCTAGGAAATGTGAGAAATATAATGGCAAAAGTAAACCAAAATATTATTAAAGTGCTTGAAGATGAGCAACTTAAATCTGATTTACCAGAGTTCGGCCCTGGTGACACAGTAGTTGTTAAAGTACGTGTAAAAGAAGGTGAAAAAGAGCGTCTACAGGCGTTTGAAGGTGTGGTAATCGCTAAGCGTAACCGTGGTCTTCACTCTTCATTCACTGTACGTAAAGTATCAAATGGCGAAGGTGTTGAGCGTGTTTTCCAAACACACAGCCCGTTAATCAGCAGCGTTGAGCGTAAGCGTCGCGGTGCAGTTCGTCGTGCTAAGCTTTACTATCTACGTGAGCGTTCTGGTAAGTCTGCACGTATTAAAGAAAAACTTAACTAATACGTCTGAACTTTCAGAATCTAAACAGGCTGAGTTTTCTCAGCCTGTTTTGTTTTATCCCTACCTTTGTTGTAACAACGCATTTTACCTACAACCTTTTTTAAATTTGTGTGCTTGTTCTTCAAGACTTGATACTTGAGCGTGTTTAATTTTATTTGCGCTTCACTGAGTCTATTCACTGTGCCCTTATTGTGTCGTTTTACTGCGTAAGCGCTTGGCTGTATTGTTAAAAAACACTGATTAATAGCAAAGTCATATAAACTATCACTATTTAAGACTTTTCCTGACTTATTAAGCTTGATAGTATTCTGTATATAATTATTTACTTGCTGTAATGATAGGTTTACATTTCATGGGTGCACTTCAAACACTAAGAAAAAAAATAGATGATTGCGATAGGCAACTTGTTGAATTATTGGCGAAACGAAATCAAATAACAACTCAAGTCGGTGCTTATAAACAGCAGCAAGGGCAGCCTGTGTATGTGCCCACTCGGGAAATGGAGTTGATTGAAGCCCGTCGACAAGAAGCTGAAAAAGCAGGTGTCAGCCCTGAACTTATCGAAGATGTGCTTCGCCGTTTGATGCGTGAATCATATCAAAATCAACAGCTCGGTTTGGCGTGTGTTGCACCACTGTTATCGCCCATTGTTATTGTCGGTGGTAAAGGGGCAATGGGCCAATTATTTAAAAAGCAGTTGGAGCGTTCAGACTATCAAGTAAACGTGCTTGATAAGGATAATCAAAGTGAACGTGATAGCTTATTATCTGAAGCACGTTGCGTAATTATCTCGGTACCAATTCACGCGGTCGAAAGCGTTATTTCAGAGTTGCCTAAGCTGCACTCTGAGTGTTTATTGGTTGATATTACGAGTGTTAAATCAGCACCTTTGCGTGCGATGGAAAAGTATCATCAGGGGCCAATTTTGGCACTGCACCCAATGTTTGGTCCTGATATTCCTCATTGGGTTAAACAAACCGTTGTAGTGTGCCAAAACAAACCCTGTGAAGTAGCAAGTTCTTTGCTTGAGCAGCTTACTGTGTGGGGATGTAATCTTGTTGCAATGGATGCTAAAAAACACGATGAAGCGATGCAAATCGTACAGGTGATGCGCCACTTAACGACATTTGTTTATGGTCAGTTTTTAGCAAAACAAAGCCACAGTTTGGAAGAAATTGAATCCTGCTCTTCGCCTATTTACCATTTAGAATTAATGATGGTAGGGCGATTATTTGCTCAATCACCAGAGCTTTACAGCGATATTATGCTGGCGCAATTTGATGATGTAGCACCATTGATGAAAGAGTATTGTGAGGTTTTTAAGCAAACGTTTGAAAAATTAAAACAAAATGATAAAGCAGGGTTAATCGATGATTTTGCAAAAGCAAAAACGTTTTTTTCTGATTCAGCGAGTACCTTCTTAAGTCAGAGTAAAGCATTATTGAGTAAAGCGAATGATGCGAAGGTGTTAGATTATTAAAAAAGGGGCTGTTAGCCCCTTTTTTTATTCTGTTGCGACATTAACTGCGCTTAACGTTTCACTTTGATAGCAGCCTAAAATACGAATGTAGGCAGTAACCTCTTTTAATGCATCTAATGCATTTCTCACATCTGGCATATCAATGTTTGCTTCTAAATCTACATAGAATACTTCTTCCCATGGATTTCCAGGTACTGGACGAGACTCAAGCTTTACTAAATTGATATTGTGTTGTTTAAAAATCATTAGGGCATCAGCAAGCGCACCGGCTGTCTGTTTAGTTGCCATAATTAGTGTTGTTTTGGTTGGAATTTGCTTTGACACTTTCACGGCTTTACGAGCAACGACAATAAAACGGCTATGATTGTGACTTTGGTTTGCTAGATTTGGCTCTAACACCACAAGACCAGCTTTACGCGCTGCATCTTCAGATGCAATTGCAGCGCCTGTGTTGTCAGCAAGTGCTTGTTTTAATGCGCTAGATGTTGAATCGCTATAAGCTAACTGAACACCACTTAGATTGCTAATAAACTGGCTACACTGTGCAAAAGGCTGAGGATGGCCGTAAATTTTGTCAATATCTTCGATAGCGACACCAGGGCTTGCAACTAAACAATGTTCAACTGCCTGCGTTAGTTCACCTACAATTGATACCTGAGTATGCTGCAATAGATCATACACTTCGTTAATACTGCCTGAGCAAGTATTTTCAATTGGTAGTAAACCAAAATCAGCCTGACCGGTTTCTACTTTATTGGTGATTTCATTAAAACTACTACAACCAAGTTCAACTAGTTTGCCAGGACGACGGCTGAAGTACTTGTGACAAGCAAGTTGGCTGTATGAACCTTGACCACCTAAATAAGCTACACGATTTGTTTCTGTGTGCAGATCTGGATTAAGGTTCTGCTGTAGCATGGCCTGTTGGTGTAATACAGAATCTTCAATAATGGTTTGAAACACGCGATTTACATAATAACCGTCAAGACCAAGTGAACTGCCGTAACTAATTAACTTTTCAAGTAGCGCTTGCTCGCGCTGTTCATCGCGAATTGGCTTGTTATTGGCAATTTTGTATTCAACAACACCATGGCTAACTCGGCGCCTTTTGGCGAGTAATACAAGTAACTCTGAGTCTATTTCATTGATATCCCTGCGAAGGGATTCAAGCGCATTGGACATTTTCTTTTCCTCATTCCCAATTGCAAAAAAAAACCTCCCAGTGGGAGGTTTAGTTTGACTTTAGCTTATTTATAACAAAGTCGCCTCCCGAGTTACGGATGGTGAAAAAACAAGCTAAAGTTAAAAATTAATCTGTTCATACCCCGAATGTAGGAAGAAGTGATGGCAAAGTCAACCGTTTAATGGTTGTATCTTCCATTAGGATAAAATTTATCATTATTTATTATGGCTTTTTTGCATTAACTCTAAAAAAAGGTGTAGAAATTGATTAGATTCTTTTATAGTTCAAAGCATAATAATAAACGAGCTGCAGCAGAAGTAAGGTTACAGTGTGAACTCTAAACATTTGGATTCGAGTTTTGGCATTAACGCTCTCAGTACCAAGTTATCCGTATTAATATCGGCAATTTGTTTAATCGCTGGATTGACCGCTGCTTACTTGATGGTTAAATCTGAACGAAAGCAATTACTTTTTGAAGAGTACGGTGTACTTACCGAGCTTTCAAAGCCGTTTGTGGAACGTTTTGACAGTTTATTGAATGAAAAAAAGCGCATCGCCATTGATGCTAATACTATCGTTAGTGAAGCTTTATATTCTGAATCGGCACTTGCTGAGAAAATAGTACCAAGTAAGTTAGTTTTTGGTAAAGATGGTAGTATACGTAGTTCTTCAAGCACAAATATTGCCGGTGTTCGTTCGGCAGCATTTTTACCTCAGCAAAGCTATAGTCACGAATACAAACGTATTTTTGCGCAGACGGAAAAGGTGTGGTCGCAGCTGGCACCTATTTTAACGGACGAAACCTTTTTTAATTTTTACTTTATAAGTGAAGATAGGTTTATTCGAATATCGCCACCCAACTGGGCATTGAATGTGCCAGCAAGCCATGATTTTAGAAACGACGTATTTTATGAAATAGGCACACCCCAAGCAAATCCAAACTTAGAGGCATCTTGGACGCCTATTTACTATGATGATATTTGGGAACGCTGGGTAATTAGTTTAATAATTCCATTGCACCATGGCGGTGAATTTAAAGGAATTACCGGTAGTGATATTGAACTGCCAAAATTGCAAGCTATGTTTCCAGATAAAGTAGGGGATGCAAAGTTATTTGTGTTGAATAGTGCGGGTCAAATAATTCAATTTGAAGGTAAAACTGACATTATTAACCGTATCAGCGGCAACATGAATGACACTCTTGATACAAAAAAACAATTGCCGGAAGAATTACTCAGCCAAGTTGAGAGGTTGCTTACCACTAAGCATCACGAATTGCAGGGTGAATTCTCAATTGATGACAATAAGCATATTTTTAGCATCAAAAAATTTAGTGACTTTGATTGGTATATTGGTGTTTATAAGGCGCATTCAGAGGCTCTTTCCGCAATAGATGAAATTGAAATTAAATTTTTTGGACTCTTCATCCTTTATGCTGTGCTTGTTGTGTTATTACTTCATCAAACACTCTCTCACTTAGTTATTAAGCGAATTAAAGCATTGGTTGCAAGCTCTCGAGAAGTTGCTAAAGGCCAGTTCGACACAGCGCAAAAACTAGCAGTTAATAAAGATGAAATTGGTTTATTGAATTTTGAGTTTGGAGCTATGGCGGGCAAACTTGAAAAAACCATGTGGGATTTACGCCAAGAACTTGCTGAAAAAGAGCAGGCTGAACAACGTGCACGTCGTCTTTCAAAAGCAGTTGAATTCTCAGGCTCTGCGGTTGTTATTACTGATGAACATCTAAATATTGAGTATGTAAATCCGAAATTGCTTGAAATGACTGGTTTTGAAAAGAACCACTTTATCGGGCAGCCCTTACTTGTGTTGATGCAGCCAGATATGATGATTTTAGTAGAAGACATTGTTCAAGATTTACTTGCACGTCATCACTGGAAAGGAGACACGCTATTACACAATGCCGATAAACGTGCACTTTGGGTTTCATTATCGGTCTCACCAATTCGAGATGATAATCACAAAGTTTACAGTTATGTTGCTTCTGCGCAGGATATTTCGTTTGTCAAAGAAAGTCAGCGAAAAATGGAGCAGCTAGCGTATTATGACACATTAACAGGGCTTGCAAATCGTGCTTTATTTCGAATGCAATTAAAGAAATCATTGGCATTGGCTTCGCGAGGTCATTATTCTTTCGCGCTATTCTATTTTGATTTGGATGAATTTAAGCGAATAAACGATACCTTAGGCCATGATGCAGGTGATCAGCTACTGTTAGAAGTCGCGCAACGTCTTCAAAAACGCCTAAGGGCTGAAGACACTATCGCCCGCTTAGGTGGCGATGAATTTGCGGTATTGCTCAGTGGCATCGATGATAAAGAGCAAGCTGCAGATGTTGCCTTAACAATTCAAAATACCCTAAGTCACCCTATTCGTCTTGGTAGTAATGAAGTTATTGTTAGTGCAAGTATTGGTATCACCATGGCTGCTGAACAGAGCCCAGAAGAAGATGTGTTGCTTAAACATGCTGATTTAGCAATGTATGAGGCTAAAGCCCTTGGTAAGAATACTTACTATTTTTACAATGACACACTCGATGCAGCGGCCAAAGAACGTTTATTTATCGAAAACGAATTGCGTATTGCAATAAAAGAACAACAGTTTGAATTGTACTACCAACCGCAAATTAACATTAATAATGATAAAATTGTGGGCTTTGAAGCGCTTATACGATGGCATCATCCAACACTGGGTTATATTGCGCCAGATAAGTTTATTCCTATTGCAGAAACGACAGGTTTAATTGTTGAATTAGGGGAATGGGTATTATGGGAATCATGTGCGTTTGCGCAACGAATGGTATTAAAAGAACACGGTAGCAATATTTCAATCAATCTGTCAGCTCGCCAGTTTAAAGACACAAGCTTAATATTGCTTTTAGAAAAGGTAATCAGTAAGACAGGCATAAATGCATCACGTATTCATTTAGAACTCACTGAAAGTATGCTAATGGGAGATGTTGAAGGTTCAATTAAACAAATGCACCAACTAAAATCATTAGGAGTATCATTATCAGTTGATGATTTTGGTACAGGTTACTCGTCTTTAAGTTACTTAAAACGTTTCCCACTCGATATTTTGAAAATTGATCGTTCTTTTATTAAAGATATTCCAGAAGATAGCAATGATATGGAAATAACAGCTGCTATTATTGCAATGGCACAAAAACTTAATCTTGAACTGGTAGCAGAAGGTGTAGAAAGTGATGCTCAGGTTGAATTTTTGAAAATGAACAATTGTGAAGTAGTGCAGGGGTACTTTTACAGTAAACCAGTGCCGGAACATGAAATATCACTCATGATAGATAAAATTCAAGGGCATAAATTTTAAGTCTGCTTATTTGTAATAAGTTTAGGGAGATAATCGATAAGTATCTCCCTAAAGTTCAGCCACCCGCAATTTTTACTTTAAATCCTTGTTGTTCAAGAAGCCCTTTAAGCTTCTCGCGGTCATCACCTTGAATTTCAATTACGCCCTCTTTTACTGCGCCACCTTGCCCCATTCTAGATTTCAGTGATTTTGCCAGTTTTTTCAAATCATGGTCATCAGGATTGATCCCTACTACAAGCATAACTCCCTTACCTTTTCGACCTTTTGTTTGTCTTTCAATTCGAATGATACCGTCTTTAAATAATTTGACTTCCAAGTCAGATGCTTCTTTAGGTTGTTTTATTCGTCCAGTCGCAGTGGAGTAAACTAAATTTGAATCAGACATATAAATTCCAAGTAATTATTGATGGCAGAAGTTTAACATATTTTTAGATATACTATTTGCCCTATCTATTTTAGATTATTTTCAGTTATTATTTGCAAATTAGCGGGTTAGATACTTAATTTAAATAAAGCAAATGGCGTGATACTAGCAATGCATTTGGACATTCCAAGGAGAATTAAATGAGTTTGAATAAGGCTCTTTCGCCAGATGGCAAATTATTTACGATTGAAATAAAAGGAAAGTTTGACTTTAACTTAGTTCAATCATTTAGAAGTGCTTATGCGGATGTCGGCAATAGTACCCCAAAAGTAATTATTGATTTACGTGAAACTGAATATATGGATAGCTCAGCACTAGGTATGTTGCTAAATATGAAAAAGTCACTCGGTGACTCTGTAAGTGGCATTCAGATCACAAATTGCAGACCACAAATTAAGAAAATTCTGCAGATTTCCCGTTTTGATAAGAAATTTGATATTGACTGATTAACCAATGAAAATATTGGTTGTTGATGATCAGGAGCTTAATCGCAATCTCTTGCGTTTTATGCTCGAGCAGGAGCAGCATAAGGTTGCTCTTGCCGAAGATGGTGAAGTAGCGCTTAAAGTGTTTGAAGAATTTGACCCTGATCTTGTCTTGCTTGATGTAGTTATGCCTAAAATGAACGGGTTTGAGGTAGCGCCATTGCTTAAGGCAAAATCCGCAGAAGTTTATTTACCCATCATCTTTATCACGGCATTGGATGATAAAAGCAGCCTTGAGAAGTGCTTACAAGTTGGTGGTGATGACTTTCTCAATAAGCCTTTTGATAAAGTTATTCTTTCAGCAAAAATCAAAGCTCACGCCCGCACCCGAGAGTTAAGTAAAAAAACGTATAAACAAAATCGTGAACTCGCATATTATCAATTGCATACAGAACGGGAACACGAATTAGTAGAACATATTTTCGATAACGCTCTTGAGAAGCGTTTTTTACTACCAGAACTTATCGAGTTTAATCTTTCACCAGCATCTATGTTTAATGGTGACTTATTCTTAATGGCTCCAAGTTGTACAGGTGGCGTTTATGTCTTAATGGGGGACTTTACCGGGCATGGTTTAGCAGCAGCCATAGGAGCACTTCCTGCTTCAAAGATATTTTATTCCTTGACTCAAAAAAGCTTGCCAGTAGGTGATATAGCTGCGGAATTAAATAATGCCTTGTATGAACTATTGCCTGGAAATATGTTTTGCGCAGCAACAATTCTCGAGTTAAATAGTTCTGGCCGCTCTTGTTCTGCTTGGATGGGTGGATTGCCTGATGGGTTTTTATTAAGTAGCGATGGGAAAATAAAACAAAAACTCACATCAAGACACATGGCATTAGGTATTCTAGATGAATATGAATTTGAACGTGACAGCGTATATTTTGAGACAGAATTTGATGACAAAATATTCCTCTATACTGACGGAGTAATAGAAGCTGAAAATAGTCGTGGTGAGTTCTTTGGTGAAGAGCGCTTATTGCGAAAAGTTTCAGCGCCCACATTTAAAGAATTAGGGTCAATAGTTGAATCAGTTAAGCGTTTTACAGGTAAGGAAGACCAACAGGATGATCTCAGTTTAGCCTTGATAAAATGCAAGCCGTCGCCCATTACACCAAACCTCAGTGAAGAATATATGGGCACGCCGCTTAGTGTGTCGATGGTACTTGATGCTGATCGCCTTAAAAATTCTGATCCAGTATTAGATGTTGTTGAAATGATTTGTGCTATAAAAGGTTGCTCAGATCATCGCTCAAATTTATTTTTACTCATTTCCGAAACTTTTAATAATGCTCTAGATCATGGTCTTCTTGGCTTAGAATCAAGTTTAAAAGACAGCGATAAGGGTTTTTGTCAGTACTACGAGTTGCGAGCTAAGCGATTAGCAGGCTTAGCGAAAGGTGAAATAAGATTAGAGCTTAGCTATATACCCGATGAGCCGAAAATATCTTTTACGATTACAGATTCAGGTAGTGGTTTTGTTATGAATAATCGAGGTGATAACAGTCTTTATCATGGTAGAGGTCTTAGCTTAATTAAGGAAATTGCTGAGTCTGTTAACTTGAATGAACTTGGAAATGAAGTCACAGTAACCTACTCATTAATTCATAGTTAATCTTCGCTTGCATTAATACCGCAAAGAAATATACACTCTGACTTTAAACTTGAGATGTGTAGATGTTTGGATGGCTAATTCAATAGATTTTACCGATTACGTAATCGATCCCGCTAAAGTGGCTGATTTCCGTCAGCAACTTGACGCTGAAATTCAGCAATCAAATGAACAACAAATTGTATGGCAGTATTTAATTCCAGAGTTAGGTGAAGGTGGAAGTTGCAGTTTATTTGGTCAGTTACAAGACACTCCTTTTGAGTTAACACAATACATCGCAGCAAGCTCATCTAATACTCGAGCATTAGCAGCATTGGCAAGTATTATCTCTTTTGTTGAAAAGCAAAATATTATTAATTGGTTTGGAATTTACCAGTCACGTCAGATTGAAGGCAAAGCACAGCTACTTAAATTAAGTTATTTTGGTAATCCAAGCCGTCCATTATTTCCAGTAGATGAGAACTATGCGCGCATAAGTAACAATGCGTTTGTCGCATTACATGGAAAAGGGCGAGTGATTAATAACGTTGAGCAATATGTAGCTAATGGCGGCGAATATTATACCTGCGATCCTGCTGTTAAATCAGAAGTGTGTTTACCGTATTTTTCAGAGTCAGGTGAGGTGTTAGGCATTATAGACGCTGAAGCATTTGAGAATGATGTTTTCAATCAGGATGCACTGGCGCTTTTACAAGCAATATGTGAGGTTGTGCCCAATTACTTACCTGAATAATCTAAAGCAAAAAGTTCTATACAATCATGTCATGAAATTTTCTTTAGATACTTCTTCAAAACAAAGAGTGTGATAAGCTAAGGCTTCATCCCATAGCAAGAAATTGAATTTAAGAGATAACTATGTTTGCAAACTTAAAGCCACTACCAACGGATCCAATTTTAGGTTTGATGGCTAAATTCCGCCAAGATACAAATCCAAATAAAATCGACCTAGGCGTAGGTGTTTATAAAACTGAACAAGGCGATACGCCAATTCTAAGCTGTGTAAAAAAAGCAGAAAAATTCCGCTTAGATAATGAAACTAGCAAGTCTTACATTGGCCTAGCTGGTGACTTAGGTTTTTGTGCAAAAATGGAAACTCTTTTACTTGGTGAGCATCCAGCACTTTTAGAAAATCGTGTACGAACAGCGCAAGCTCCAGGTGGCACAGGCGCACTTCGTGTTGCGGCAGAATTTATTGCTAAAGCAAATCCAAATGCAAGTGTTTGGGTAACGACACCGACATGGGCAAACCACATTGGTTTATTTTCATCTGCAGGTTTAACCGTTAAAGAATATCCTTATTATGACTATGCGAATAAAGGCCTATTGTTTGACGAGATGATGGCAACACTTAAAACTGTTCCAAAAGGTGATATCGTTTTACTTCACGCATGTTGTCATAATCCAAGTGGCATGGACTTAAATGCTGAGCAATGGCAAAAAGTTGCTGATCTTGCGAAAGAGGTTGGTTTTACTCCATTAGTTGATATTGCATACCAAGGCTTCGGCACAAGTTTAGAAGATGACGCTGCAGGTCTTCGTTTATTAGCGGCTACAGTTGATGAAATGATTATCTGCTCATCATGCTCTAAAAACTTTGGTCTATACCGTGAGCGTATTGGTGCATGTTCAATCATCTCAGAATCAAGTGCAGTTGCCGATATTGCCAACTCAGTACTGTTAAGTGTGGTTCGTAGTA
Organism: Pseudoalteromonas sp.; assembly: GCF_041629635.1. GTDB lineage: Bacteria > Pseudomonadota > Gammaproteobacteria > Enterobacterales > Alteromonadaceae > Pseudoalteromonas. Next base: position 16,230 of record NZ_JBFKMX010000003.1, read on the forward strand.
TTTACTCGATGCCACCTGCACACGGTGCAACTATTGTTGATACTATTTTAGGCAGTGAAGAGCTAACTGCTGAGTGGCATCAAGAACTAGCTGAAATGCGAAATCGTATTAATGGTTTACGTAGTACTATTGTAGAAGCACTTCACAGCCGTGGCGTTGCACAAGATTTCTCATTTATTGAAAAGCAACACGGTATGTTTTCTTTCTTAAGCATCACGCCTGAACAAATTGAACGTTTACAAAAAGAATATTCAATTTATATTGTAGGCTCAAGCCGTGTAAATGTTGCCGGAGTAAGTAAAGCAAATATTGATTACTTTGCAGATGCCGTTGCGACTGTAATCAAGTAAGATTATTTGATAATAAAAAAAGCCACCGATTTAGGTGGCTTTTTTATTTAGCTGACTTTTTTAATATCAGTTACTTTTGCTTTGTTATTAGGCGGGGTGGGCTTTCCGCCTTTAAGAGCAGCGATAAACTGATCTTTGCGTTTAGCCATTTCCAATGCTAACGCTTCATTTTGTTGATCGCTAAGGGGTACATCTATTTCGCCTAACATGGCTTCAAGTGCTTCCGCAATGTCTAACATTTTGTCATATGCGTCCGCATCTTTTTTTGATGTAAATGTCATTCGTTCCACCCCATCTCTAACTACTTTGTAACATACCTCAACGGCCATATCGCACCTTTTTAACTGTTGTTTTATACAGTACTATATCAGTAACCATGAAAAAATAAAGTGTCTTTGTTGATCACAATTCCCTTTTTTATAAATTAATACCACTGTTTATAAAGAAACGCCATGATAGCATTGCGGTGTCTAGTTCGTTGGATTAGTCTAGCATAATGAATTAGAAGGAATAAGTATTATGGCGATTGAACAAATTGTGAATTTTTTAGGGTGGTCAACGGTTGCTAATATGGTGATTTTAAGCATCAGCGCAGTGCTATTATTACTTTTTCGCCAATCAATAGTAACAATTCACAGTCAGCTGTTTAATGTAGAGCATAAAGCACTCAACTTACTTTATGTGCAGTATTTTGCGTTTTATAAAGTACTAATTGTTTTCTTTAATTTAGTTCCGTACATGATATTGAAAATAATTATTTGATTAAGATGAGCAGGTTTTCCTACTCATCTTATAGATTCTTATTTTTTAATGCCTTCAATATGAAGGTCAAAGTCAATTTGACCAAAATCCATTTTGTAACCAAAGTCTTTCATTTGAATCGATGTTGTGCCTGCAAAACCTGCGCGGTAACCACCCCATGGATCTTTACCTTCACCAATTTTTTCAGCGTCGATAGTGATCTCTTTTTCAATGCCTTGCAGTGATAAAATACCCTTGATGGAAAGTTTACCGTTGCCTAAATCAGCCACTTTTGTACTGTTGAAGGTTGCGGTTGAAAATTTCTTAACATCTAGAAAATCACTGTCACGTAAGTGCTTGTCACGCTCAGCATGGTTTGAATCAACACTAGTTGTATCAATGTTTACTGAAATTTTACTCGCTTCAGGTTGTTTTTCATCGTAATTGAATTCACCAGAAAAGGTATTAAATCGACCTGTTAGCCAGCTATAACCTAAGTGTTTAACTTTAAAATTAATCGAAGCATGGGCGCCTTTTGTATCAATCACATAATCTGCGGCCATTACCGGCATTGCAAAACTGCTAAACGCAAGTGCTGATGCTAATAGTGTTTTCTTCATCGTCATTTTCCTTATAAATTTACTTAATCATTCGGCGCAAGGTGGCATCTTTATCGATAAAGTGATGCTTTAGCGCCGCTAAAATATGTATTACTACTATTGCCATTAAACTGTAAGCTGCATATTTATGAATGCTGCCAGCAATATCTTCTTGATTCGCAATCAGCTCACCAAGGCTCACTACTTCAAACCAAGTGAATACTTCAATTGCACGTCCATCTGCGGTTGAAATGAGATAACCGCTAAAAAGAATAACCATCAAGATGCTATACAGTGCTAGATGACCTAATTTTGTAACTAACTGGGTTAACTTTGCATGTGTTGTTAACGCTTTTGGTGATGGTGTTATAAATTTCCACAGTAATCTGGTGAGCGTAAATCCAAGTAAAAGAATACCAATACTCTTATGCCAATAAGGTGCAGTGCGGTACCATTCGCTGTAGTAGTTTAAATCGACCATCCAGAAACCTACGGCAAAGAGTGCTAGAATTACGATGGCACTAAGCCAATGAAATACTTTGCTAACTGTACCGAATTTAGTTTCATTATCGAGAACCATAATCATTTCCTTAATTAGATAGACACACTTTAATTGAGCTTCATTTGAATGTGAATAGATCAAAAGTGAATTCATTATTCACTTTTGACTATTAATAAGCAGTATTAGAAAGAGGTTCTTTAAGAAAACAAAGAAGGGTAGAGTGCAATAACTGCTTGTTTGCGAAAACAGTGATTATGGTGGTCGTTTACCATGCCACAAGCCTGCATATGCGCATAAACTGTAGTTGGTCCTAAAAATTTAAAACCTCTTTTCTTTAGGTCTTTGGCAAAGGCTTCGGATTCTTTGGTGGTGGCTTGATAATCATCTTTGCTGTTGATGTCGTTGATTATTGGTTTGTTATTTACAAATTGCCACTGGTAGTTGGCAAAACTGCCAAACTCCTGTTGAATCGCTAAAAACTGTTGTGCATTATTTACCGCAGCGTTAATTTTAAGTCGATTGCGAATAATCCCACTGTCTTCCATTAGCTCAAGTTTCTTACTTTCATCAAATTTTGCGACTTGGTTTGGGTCGAAATTGGCAAAAGCTTTTCGATAATTATCGCGTTTTTTTAAAATGGTATACCAACTTAATCCTGCTTGAGCGGATTCAAGCGTTAAAAACTCAAACAGTAAGTGGTCATCAAATAATGGCACGCCCCACTCTTTATCATGGTAGGCAATATAATCCGCTTTTGTGGTATCAAGCCACTCACATCGTTTGCACATATAAATCCCTTAGACAAATAATTGACGTCTATTTTGAACTCTAAGTTGTTGTATTTTATTAAAATAAAAATTGGCACACTTCGTGTATAACTACTCATTAGTTAGAGTAATTAATTGGTGTACCATTATGGCGTTAGCACAAATCATACCCCAACAATTTCACGAGGTATATAACCCATGTTTGATGCAGGAAAAGTACGTGGGCGAACTTAGTGAACTGAGAAAACAAGCAAGTTGGTTGAGTCATTTAGTTGATACCATGCCTGCCGGTGTGATTGTGCTTGATGGTAAAGGAATGGTAGCGAAAGCAAACCAAATCGCTATTGATTTGCTTGGAGAGCCGCTTGAGGGTGAACGTTGGTTTACGATTATTCAGCGCTCGTTTGCACCTAACGGTAGTGATGGTCATGAAGTGACATTACGCGATGGTCGTTTAGTGAAGCTTGATATCTCGCCACTGACACCTGAGCCGGGTCAGTTGATCTTAATGACAGATTTAACCCAAACAAGACAGTTACAATCGCGTATTGCACATATGCAACGCCTGAGTGCATTAGGCAAAATGGTAGCCTCGCTTGCACACCAAGTACGCACGCCACTTTCTGCTGCAATGTTGTATGCCGCTAATTTATCGTCTGATAAATTAAACCCGACAGCGCGCACCAATTTTCATGAAAAGCTGATGTCGCGTTTACAAGATTTAGAAAGCCAAGTTAATGACATGCTGCTATTTGCTAAAAGTGGTGAGCAGCAAGTGCTAGCACCCGTATCAATGCAGGCATTACTAACAGATGTTACTAATGCATCTGAAGCTATGATAATGCGCCAACAATGTGAACTTGATTTGAAGTTACCAGAGCCAGATATTGAGATAATTGCCAATAAAGTGGCGCTTAGCAGCGCTATCAGTAACTTGGTTCATAATGCAGTGCAGGCATCTGGGCAGGGTGGAAAAATTATTTTAAGCGCAACGCGTTCAGAGCGATTTGCAGATCATGTCAAAATTTCGGTGCAAGATAATGGGCCAGGCCTCAGTGAAGCTGCTGCTCAGCAAATTTTTGAACCGTTTTTTACTACCAAATCACATGGTACAGGATTGGGTCTTGCAGTTGTGCAATCAGTTGCAAACAGCCATCAAGGGTTTGTTAAAGCAGGCAATGGTGAACTCGGTGGTGCCGAATTTAATTTATACCTTCCTATTATTGGCAAAAAAGCGTGTTAGGAGACATTATGAGCGATGCAAAAGTATTAGTTGTAGAAGATGATTCTGGTTTACGCGAAGCTTTAGTTGATACCTTAGCATTGGCAGATATTAGCTGCATTGAAGCCGATAGTGCCGAACAAGCCATTATTAAATTAAAACAAGGTGGCATTTCGCTGGTGGTGAGTGACGTGCAAATGGGGGCTATGTCGGGCATCGATTTACTTAAAAGCATCAAGCTAAATTACCCTGATTTACCAGTATTAATGATGACTGCATATGCCACTATTGACGACGCGGTTGAAGCGATGCGTCTTGGTGCTATTGACTATATGGCGAAGCCATTTGCTCCCGAAGTACTGCTAAATATGGTAAGCCGTTATCTGCCAGAAAAAGAATCAATTAAAGATGGTCCTATTGTAGAAGACCCAGCCAGTAAAGCTCTAATGGCACTTGCTGAGAAAGTGGCTAAGTCAGATGCATCTGTGATGGTGCTTGGCCCTAGTGGTTCGGGTAAAGAAGTGATGGCCCGTTATATCCACGATAATTCATTACGCTCAGAAGAAAATTTTGTTGCTATTAACTGCGCTGCAATTCCTGAAAACATGCTTGAAGCGACGTTATTTGGTTATGAGAAAGGTGCATTTACAGGTGCAATTCAAGCCTGCCCAGGTAAGTTTGAACAGGCGCAAGGTGGCACCATTTTGCTTGATGAAATCACTGAGATGGATTTAAGTCTACAGGCAAAACTGCTACGCGTACTGCAAGAGCGTGAAGTAGAGCGATTAGGCTCGCGTAAAACCATTAAACTTGATGTACGCGTTCTTGCAACATCAAACCGTGACTTGCGCGATGCGGTTGCTGAAGGTGTGTTCCGTGAAGATTTATATTACCGTTTAAATGTGTTTCCACTTGAATGGTTGCCGTTATCAGAGCGCCCTGGGGATATTATCCCGTTAGCAGAACATTTAATTCAGCGTCATAATAATGACATGCCAGTGCAATTTGATGAGGCTGCAAAAGCAAAATTATTAAGTCATAGCTGGCCGGGTAATGTACGTGAACTTGAAAACGTGGTGCAACGCGCGCTGATTTTACAAAGCGACAAAAGCATTCATGCGGATGATATTTTCTTAGGCTCAGTTGCTAGTTTACAATCGACCAGTATCTCTTCAAATGTTGTAGGGCATGGGGTCGTTAAACCCGATGTGGCAACGGTGCAAAGTTCAGAATCATATCAGACTGAGCAATTTAGCGATGAGTCGTTTGGTTACAAACAAGAACTCAAAGATAAAGAAAACTCCATTATTCTCGACATGCTTAAAGCCTGTAATGGCAAACGTAAAGATGTCGCGGATAAACTTGGCATAAGCCCTCGCACATTACGCTATAAATTAGCAAAAATGCGTGAAATGGGGATTGAGCTGCCTGCGTGATTACCTCCATATCATTGTAAAGCTCTCATTGTGAGAGCTTTCTTGTTGTATGTTTATTCAACTGAGTCAAAATAATGTCATTGTAAGTTGTTGAAATTAAACTGCTTATTGTTGGCATTAAGTTTGCATTAATCGTTTTAAGTTTATTTATCACGGTTTGTCAGTATGAATATTTCAGCAAACAATCTTTATCAAGAAATGCAGTCACTTGCAGTTGAAGCAAGTAACTTCTCAAAACCGAAACAACCTATCGAATCGATTCAGGGCAGTTCTCAAGTTGAGTTTAATAACTTACTAAAAGATGCCTTAGATACCGTTAACGGTTTACAAGCGGACTCGAAAGCAAAAGCTACGGCCCTTGAAATGGGGGATCGTAATGTATCTCTTGCAGAAGTGATGATTGCATCACAAAAATCATCAGTAGCTTTTGAAGCAACGGTTCAAGTGCGTAATAAGCTTGTAGAAGCTTATAAAGACATTATGAACATGCCTGTTTAAGCGATAGTGGAGTAGGGTTGTGGCTAATTCATCAACAGATTTAACAACACTGGATGCCAATGACTTAAGTGTCACTGACATGGACAGTGACAATCAAGAGCAAAAATCAGGTTTCCTTGGCAGCTTAAATGGTGTTGATGTAGCACGCCAAGTGACGTTAATCATCGCATTAACCATTTGTGTGGCAATTGCGGTGTTTATCATGATTTGGGCTAAAGAGCCTGATATGCGCCCACTAGGTAAAATGCCTATGGATGAACTTATCCAAACCCTCGAATTTCTTGATGCTCAAAAAGTTGAATACAAACTTGATGGCAACGTAGTTATGGTGCCTGTAGAAGCCTATCAAAATATTAAACTATTAATGGCTAAAGAAGGGTTAGAGCAAACCCCTTCATCTGGCACCGAAATTTTGATGCAAGATATGGGCTTTGGCGTAAGCCAACGTTTAGAACGCGAACGTTTAAAGCATTCTCGTGAACAACAACTTGCTCGTACCATTGAAGAATTAAGCAAAGTAGCACGGGCAAAAGTGCTTCTTGCTATCCCAAAAGAAAATGTATTTGCGCGCCGTGAAAAAAAGCCGAGCGCAACGGTAGTACTAACAGTGAGACGTGGCCGTACACTGGATGGCGAAGAAGTCGATTCAGTCGTGGATATGGTTGCATCTGCAGTACAAGGGCTTGAACCAAGCCGAGTTACTGTTACTGACCAAAATGGCCGCTTACTAAATTCAGGTTCGCAAAATTCACTTACAGCTCGCTCACGTAAAGAATATGAAATTGAGCGTAAACGTGAACAAGAATATTTAGAGAAAATCGACTCAATTATGATACCCGTGGTGGGCCTTGGTAATTACACCGCACAAGTAGATTTAGTGATGGACTTTAGTTCTATCGAAGAAACACAAAAACGTTTCAACCCAGATTTACCTGCAGTGCGCAGTGAAATGACCCGCGAAGATATTAATATTGGCGGCCTAGCAGTGGGCATTCCGGGGGCGCTTACCAACCAACCTCCGGTTAACTCTCAAATACCAGAGCAAGCGAATGATGAATCTTCACAAAGCACCATGCCGAGCCGTAACAGTAAAGAAGCAACGCGCAACTACGAACTCGATACTACTATTTCACACAAGCGCCAACAAACCGGTGTGATCCGCCGAATTAGTGTGTCGGTTGCAGTTAATTATAAAAATGGTGTGGCAGAGGGTGGTGAAGCAACGCGTGACCCACGTACACAACAAGAATTGGCGAATATTCGTCGTTTATTACAGGGCGGCATAGGTTTTGATATGCAACGTGGTGACGCATTGGAAGTGGTGACCATTCCATTTGTGCAAGAAGATTTAGGCGAAGTAATTGAATTACCAGTATGGGAACAACCTTGGTTCTTTAAGGCATTACGCTTAGCATTGGGTGCACTGGTAATTATCGTACTTATTCTTGCTGTCGTTCGTCCAATGTTACGCAAACTAATTAATCCAGAAGATACGACAGAGGATTATGATGACGCGAGCCTATCTGCAGGTGTAGACTTAGGTGATGAGGCTATCGATATGCTGAGTCAAGAATTTGACGAGTCTGCTGTAGGATTTAGCCCAGATGGTACCTTACAGTTGCCAGATTTGCATGGTGATGAAGATTTATTAAAAGCAGTAAGAGCACTTGTGGCAAATGAGCCAGAACTTTCTTCTCAAGTAGTTAAAGCGTGGTTAACCGAAGATGACTGATCAAGATAATCAAATAGCTGAAGTTAAAAGTGGTTTTGACGTAGATAAACTCGATGGTGTAGAAAAAGCATCGATTCTTCTACTCAGCTTATCTGAGGAAGATGCAGCACAGATATTAAAACATTTAGAACCTAAACAAGTGCAAAAAGTAGGTATGGCAATGGCGGCCTTAGACGACTTAAGTCAAGCCAAAATTGCTGCAGTGCATAAATTGTTTATCGACCAAATTCAAAGCTTTAGTACTATTGGTTTCCAATCGGAAGATTTTATTAAGAAAGCGTTGACTGCCGCATTAGGCGAAGAGAAAGCAGCAAACCTAATTGACCAAATTATCATGGGATCAGGGGCAAAAGGTCTCGATTCTTTAAAATGGATGGACTCAAAGCAAGTTGCTAATATTATCCGCAATGAGCACCCGCAAATCCAAACGATTGTACTTGCGTATTTAGAGCCTGAGCAATCGGCAGAAATTATTAATCAGTTTCCTGAAAAAGTTCGCCTCGATTTAACTATGCGTATTGCCAACCTTGAAGAAGTGCAGCCAGCAGCATTGCAAGAATTAAATGAAATCATGGAAAAACAATTCGCAGGTCAAGCGGGTGCACAAGCTGCGAAAATGGGTGGCTTGAAAGCTGCGGCAGACATTATGAATTACCTCGATACCAATGTTGAAGGTCAGTTAATGGATGCCATTCGTGAGCATGATGAAGAAATGTCACAACAAATCCAAGATCTTATGTTTGTATTTGATAATTTGATTGATGTGGATGACCGTGGTATTCAAGCGATTTTGCGTGAAGTTCAACAAGATGTGCTGATGAAGGCCATCAAAGGTGCAGATGAAGGTCTTAAAGATAAAATACTTAAAAATATGTCGAAACGCGCCGCTGAAATGATGATTGATGATCTTGAAGCAATGGGGCCGGTGCGTATCAGTGAAGTAGAAGCTGCACAGAAAGAAATTTTGAGCATTGCTCGCCGTTTAGCTGATTCGGGTGAAATCATGCTCGGTGGCGGCGGTGGTGAGGAGTTCCTCTAATTTATGAAATTGGGAAAATACCGCTCAGGGCATAAAATCGAAAATGCAGAGGCTATTGATACCTTGTTGGAGAGTTGGCCTATCCCTGATGTTAAAGACGAAAGACGTAATTTGACAGGTCGATCAACGGCAATGGGCATGTCGCTAGAGCAGCTTTATCAAAAACAGCATAAGCAAGAACCTGTTGAGCCTGAAGAAGAATTTACCCCATTAAGCATTCAAGAAATTGAACAAATTCGCGAAGAAGCATACCAAGAAGGACATGCCGAAGGAAAAGAAGCTGGATTTCAGCAAGGATTTGAACAAGGTAAACTTGAAGGCGCACAAAAAGGCTACGAAGAAGGGCTAGAGCAAGGCAAACAAGAAGGTCTAGAGAGTGCGAAGCCAGAGATAGCCGAAAAAATTGCACAATTGACCAAGTTACTTGATGAATTGGCAACGCCGTTTGAACAAGTGAGTAAAGAAGTAGAAAAGCAAGTTGTTATGTTGGCTACTGAACTTGCAAAAGCCGTTGTACACGGCGAAATTACTGTTAATGAAAAAGCCATATTTAATGCAATGAAAGTTGCAACTGATGCCCTCAAAAATCAACATTACACCCTTGAAATATTATTGAACCCTGATGATTTTGAATTGGTAGAGCAGGCTATTCCTGCTGAACAGCTAGTAGACAGAAATTGGAAACTGGTTGTTGAACCTAGTATTAGTAAGGGCGGTTTACATATTAATTCTGATAATTCCTCCATTGATTATTCTGTTGAACTGCGCTTAAAAGAAATACTGGAAAGCTTTTTGCAAGAAGCTGGTATCGATAGTCAAAATCACGACAGTTAATTATGAGCCAAGGGCTTGCTGAGCGTCTCGCCAGTTATCAATCTAAAATTAAAACGCACCGTCCAGCGGTTGCTGGCAGTTTAAAGCGTGTTGTGGGGTTAACATTAGAAGCCGAAGGTTTAAAAGCGCCTGTTGGCAGTAGTTGTCAAATTGAAACACAGCACGGATTAGTTGAGGCTGAAGTTGTTGGTTTCAGTGGAGACACGCTTTATTTAATGCCCAATGATGCAATTTCTGGAGTGCTCCCCGGAGCAAGAGTGATCCCCCAACAATCTGATGCTGGCTTGCCCGTTGGTATGAGTTTATTAGGACGGGTTGTCGATGGTTTGGGCCGTCCATTAGATGGACTAGGGCCAATTCAAGCGGAAGCTAAACTCAAATTTGCTGCTAAATCAATTAATCCTCTTGCCAGACGCCCTATAAAACAACCTATGGATGTAGGGGTTCGTGCAATTAATTCGGTGCTTACCGTTGGTCAAGGTCAACGTATGGGCTTGTTTGCCGGAAGTGGTGTTGGTAAATCTGTATTGCTTGGCATGATGACTCGCGGCGCTAATGCAGATGTGATTGTTGTTGGCTTAGTCGGTGAACGTGGTCGCGAAGTAAAAGAATTTATCGAAGAAATTTTAGGCCATGAAGGGCGTGCACGTTCGGTGGTGGTTGCAGCTCCTGCTGATGCATCCCCTTTAATGCGTCTAAAAGGCTGCGAAACAGCAGTTACCATTGCTGAATATTTTCGTGACCAAGGGTTAAATGTTTTATTGTTATTGGATTCGGTAACACGTTACGCAATGGCGCAACGTGAAATTGCACTTGCCGTGGGTGAGCCACCTGCGACAAAAGGCTATCCACCTTCTGTTTTTGCTAAATTACCTGCGCTGGTAGAGCGAGCTGGTAATGGTGGAGAGGGCCAAGGCAGTATTACCGCTTTTTTTACTGTTTTATCGGAAGGGGATGATATGCAAGACCCCATTGCTGATGCAGCCCGAGCTATTTTAGACGGGCATATTGTCTTGTCGCGAGAGCTCGCTGATGCAGGGCATTACCCTGCCATTGATATAGAGAAATCGATTAGTCGCGTAATGCCACAAGTAATTAGTGAAACCCATTTACAGCAGGCTAGGGTATTAAAGCAAATCTATTCGCTTTATCAGCAAAATAAAGATCTTATTACGTTGGGAGCATACCAAAAAGGCAGTGATCCAATGCTCGATAGAACCATTGAAATGATGCCAGGCATAAATCATTTTTTACAACAAGGTATGACAGAAGTGATCCCGTATGATGAAGGGTTGATTAGCTTAGCCCGTATTTTAGGGCAGGCATAATGGCACGCGACCAACTAGCATTACTGATTAAACTGGAATCCGACAAAGAAGAATCATTGCGTATGGATTTTATCGGGGCACAGCAACACCTCGCTAATTTACAGCGTCAGTTAAGCGGGATAGAAACTTTTCGCTCAGATTACCTCGCACAACTACAAAGCCGTGCTAAACAAGGCGTAGGTGGCAGTTATTACAATCAATTTCAACAGTTTATCGGCAAGCTTGATGATGCATTAAAGCAGCAGCTAGCAGCAATTAATACGGCAAATAAAGTCCTCAAACAACGCGAAGACTTATGGTTAGCGCAAAAAGCCAAGTTAGAAGCTATCGAAAAATTAAAACAAAAAAAGCAGCTTAAGCAGCAGCAAATACTAGCAAAAGCTGAACAAAAACAACTTGATGAATTTGCCACGAACATTTTTGTAAGAAATAGGAAAAGACTGGCTTAGTTTTTGCTTTATTTATATACCAGCGAAAAAGCGGCAAACTTTTACAAGATAGGAAGCGTATTATGGCAACTATTAATTCACAGTTAAGCGTTACAAACCTTGATTTAGGATTAACGTCCTCTACTTCCGAAGCTGATAATAAGAACAGTTTTTTAGCCGTATTAGCCTCTGTTCAGAGTGAAGCTGAAACAAATCAGCGAGAAATAGAGCAGGAAAAAGCCAATTCAATAGAATTAGATGATACATCTGAATCTGATAATGTTGCACTGGTTCATCAGCAAAGTGGGGTTGATGCTAGTATTTTGGATGATGTTAGTGATAAAAAGAATGAGAATCAGAGTGATATTCAAGATAATGATGTAGCGCAAAAAGTGCTGTTTACAGAACAGCAAGTTGCCGAAACATCTGAAGAATCTTTTGTACCAGATATCGCACAATCCCAAGACTTTCAGCACTTTGTAAGTATCTCTGATGAGCAAAAAGTAGCACAAACAGCAAAGACAGAAGTTACTAACATTGTAAAAGTAGATTCACTAAATTTTAAAGAGCTTAATGATAAAGTAAGTACCCACAATAATGAGCCGGGTAGAGCAATTTCCCCTTACAGTACAAAGCCTGTAGTTGAAGAAGCACCATCATTTCTAGAACAACTTACTAAGTTACAATCTCTGAATGTTGAATTAATGAAAGCGACAAATGACAAAAACGGTGCCATTAAAACATTTGGTTCAACGCCTTCAGAAACAGACGCTAATGCAGAAAATGATAGCGGTTTTAAATTTAGCCAAAATATCATTAAGTTAGAAAAAGAGTTAGAAAAGCTAGATAGGGATGGTTTAACTGCACTAAAACAAATTCTCTCACAGATTAAGGGTGATGGTGATGGTGTTGAAAAGCTGGGATTAACAAAACTCGATTTACATCAAATTAATGAAAAAATAAACCTTGCACTTGAAGATATTGAAACACAGACGGCAAAGCAAACATCATCATTTAAATCGTTATTAATGCCGTCTTCTCAAGAAAGTTCTGAGAGGTTAATCTTAAAGACTAATGGTGGTGATACTTTAAAAATAAGCGAGAATACAAGTAGCGCTCTCTCACAGTTAATCGATGATGGCAATATTGTGATTCCAGCGAATAAGGTTGCTACCATTTCGCGTCCAGATATGCAGATGCTTCATCAAGTGTCGCAAGTAGAGAGCGTGGTATCACAAACCATTACTGACGAAACAAATCAAGCCCAAGAAGAATTACAAAAAACGACTGATACACTAAATCAGCAGCTAAGTTCCACATCCCAAAGTGCAGCGATGAATCAAGAAGTGATGCAAAAACAACACATGCGAAATGACTTAAATAAGGTCGTTAAACACACTATTGTCGAGGGGGAGAATATTCAGCCTGACTATGAGTTCAACTTAGCTAATGAAGAACATGAGCAACCACTTAGCTTTAGTAAATTACTTAACTCTTTAAAAAATAATGCTAATACACCTGTGCTATCACAGCTAGTAGCTCAAATTCAATCTAGCCAGTTTCAACAAGCTGAATTAAGAGATGTTAATCAACAACATATTGCGTTGCAAACAGCGCAAGTAATGCAAAATACAAAACAAACCCATGCCAGTGCAGAGCAAGCATTACAACAACCAGTTAATATCGCCCAGAGTGATGCGGCAAAAGCATTGTTTAATAAGGCAAATATGCTGTTAAACCTGAATTTGAAAGAAGCAGAAATTAGGCTTGATCCGCCTGAGCTGGGTTCAATGCAAATTCGTATTCGCTCGGATGCAGAGCAAGCTCAAATTAATTTCGTTGTGCAGAGTCAGCAGGCAAAAGAGATGTTAGAGCATTCTATGGGACGGTTAAGAGAAATGCTTGCAGAGCAAGGTATCAATTTAGGTGAAAGTAATGTGTCAGAACAAGGTCAGAGCGAGCAGCAAACAGCGGAACACTCAGGGTCTTCGCAAGCGAATGAGGGTAATGTTGAAAGCAATGGTGATGTATCTGAACAAATTGTCAGCAAACAGAAGAATGGAATTGATTTTTACGCATAACACTAATTGCTATTAAACAGAAATAAACGCACTATTATATAAAATAATAAATTGCAGCAATGGAAACGTCACAATGGCAGAACAAAAAGATCTTGAAATAGAAGAAGGTGGAGAGAAAAAAGGCAATAAGATGATGATTATCATCATAGCTGTTGTAGTGTTACTCGCTGGTGGCGGTGGTGCCTTTTTCTTTTTAGGTGGTGATGATAGTGCTCCTACGGAAACGCTTTCTGAAGAGACAACCTCTGAAGAGGGAGTGGAAGGAAAAGCCAAATCAAGCGCAGCAGAAATGGGAAGCGCCTTGTATGTGGGCATGCCAAGACCATTTGTGTTTAATGTGCCAGGAACTTCAAAGGATCGTCTTGTGCAAATTAAGGTACAGTTACTTGTGCGTGGCGATGTCAACGAGGAAGCGGCAAAACGCCATATTCCACTAATTGAAAATACGCTTCTTCGCGTTTTTTCAGCAAGTAACGCAGACGATTTAGGTACAACCGCAGGCAAAGAAGCTTTGCGCTATAACGCACTGACTGAAGTACAAAATGCATTAGTTGATATTGAAGGCAGTAAAGTTGTTGAACGTGTTCTGTTTACTGGCTTTGTAATGCAATAATTAGGAGTTTAGGTGAGCGATTTATTATCTCAAGATGAAATCGACGCGCTCTTACACGGCGTAGATGACGTTGACGAAGAAGAGATAGACGAAGGCGGCGATAGCGATGCCTCCGCATTACAATACGATTTCTCATCGCAGGACCGTATTGTACGTGGTCGTATGCCTACGCTTGAAATCGTGAATGAACGATTTGCTCGCCATATGCGAATTTCACTGTTTAACATGATGCGCCGCACGGCCGAAGTGTCGATTAATGGCGTACAAATGATTAAGTTCGGTGAATATATCCACACCTTATTTGTCCCAACTAGTTTGAATATGGTGCGCTTCAGACCCTTAAAAGGCACTGGCCTTATCACTATGGAAGCGCGCTTAGTATTCATTTTGGTAGATAACTTTTTTGGTGGTGATGGTCGTTATCACGCAAAAATTGAAGGCCGGGAATTTACCCCCACTGAACGTCGAATTGTACAAATGCTGCTGAAGATAATCTTTGAAGATTACAAAGAAGCATGGGCTCCCGTGATGGATGTATCTTTTGAATACCTTGATTCAGAAGTAAACCCTGCAATGGCGAATATTGTAAGCCCTACGGAAGTGGTTGTTATTAGTTCATTCCATATTGAGCTTGACGGTGGTGGTGGAGATTTTCATATTGCCCTGCCATATTCAATGTTAGAGCCAATTCGTGAATTGCTTGATGCCGGTGTGCAGTCGGACACGGAAGATACCGACTTACGTTGGTCGAAGGCATTGCGTGATGAAATCATGGATGTAGAAGTTGATTTAAGTACCCGTATGCTTGAAGTGGATTTAAGCTTACAGCAAATAATGGAGCTGAAAGAAGGCGATATTATTCCAGTTGAAATGCCTGAACATATTACCGTATTTATTGAAGACTTACCAACATACCGTGCAAAAATGGGTCGTTCACGTGATAATGTAGCAATACAAATTAGTGAAAAAATTAAACGCCCAGAGTCTGTTAAATCAGAATTACATGTATTTACTAAAGGCGGTAAGAAACTCGATTCAGATGCTGAACTAGAGCAATTGGAAGAAGATTTACATTTATCAGACGGTGTAGACCTCGACTGGTAATAGAGAGAAGAGAAATTTAGTATGAGCGATGATCAAGATACAATGGATGAATGGGCAGCTGCCCTAGCTGAAGCAGAAGGTGACGATGGTGAGGCTGAAGTTGCTGAACTTGAAGAGTTATCAGAAGCTCCCAAAGCGGATTTAACTACTGAAGAAAAGCGTAAGCTGGACACAATTTTGGATATTCCAGTGACAATTTCGATGGAAGTTGGCCGCTCGAAAATTAGCATTCGTAACTTATTACAACTAAACCAAGGTTCAGTAGTTGAACTTGACCGAGTTGCTGGTGAGCCACTAGATGTATTGGTAAATGGGACGCTGATTGCACATGGTGAGGTAGTGGTCGTTAACGATAAATTTGGTATTCGTTTAACAGATGTCATTAGTCAAATCGAACGCATCAAGAAGCTGCGATGAGAAAGCGTTTAGCATGTTTATTTCTACCACTCAATGTTTTGGCTGCCGAGCCAGCGGGTTTTCAACAGCTGGCTTCAATGTTATTGTCATTATTTTTGGTGGTGGTGTGCATTGTTGTTCTGGGGCTATTAGTAAAACGTTTTACACCACAAATAACTCAAAGCGACGATTTTAAAGTTATTCGAACCATTAATTTGGGTAGTAAAGAGCGATTACTAGTTGTTGAGATGGATGAGAAGCATCATGTGTTAGGTGTGACATCTGGCTCAATAAACTACTTATACCAATTAGAAACACCTTTGGCTGAGCAGCAAATGCCAGAGTTTGCCAAGCAGTTGGCACATTTTATGAATCCCAAAAATAAGAAATAATATGTATCGAATGTGTCTAAAGTTATTCGTTGTTGGACTGTTTTTTATGCTTCCTGACATCGTTTTTGCCAATGATGGCTTACAAGCATTGACTGTAAAAACCAACGCAGATGGTGCGCAAGAATACTCAGTCACATTACAAGTCTTGATAATGATGACAGCACTGAGTTTTATTCCAGCAGCTGTTATTATGATGACATCTTTTACCCGTATCATTGTGGTACTAGCCATTTTGCGCCAAGCAATTGGTTTACAACAAACACCTTCAAGTCAATTGTTGGTTGGTATGGCACTATTTATGAGTATTTTTATTATGGCGCCCATATATAAGCAAATTGACGATCGTGCCATACAACCTTATTTGAAAGAAGAGCTGACCTCTATTCAGGCACTTGACCAAGCAAAAGACCCTTTAAAAGCTTTCATGTTGTCGCAAACCCGTATTTCTGATCTAGAGACCTTTGCCAAAATAGCTGGATACGAAAAGCTGGATTCACCTGAAGATACCCCATTTATTGTAGTTATCCCGGCGTTTATTACCAGCGAATTACAAACCGCATTTATTATTGGTTTTATGTTCTTTATTCCTTTCCTGATTGTTGACTTAGTGGTTGCCAGTGTCTTAATGGCAATGGGTATGATGATGCTCTCACCAATGATCGTCTCGCTACCGTTTAAGATTATGTTATTCGTTTTAGTTGATGGTTGGTCTTTAGTGATGGGGACATTAGCGCGTAGCTATGGGTTAGGAACTTAGAGATGCTAAACCACACCAACAGGCTAGGAGGCTAAATGCAACCGGAAATATTTGTTGAGGTGCTAAGTGAAGCGCTTTTTCTTGTAATTAAACTTGTTGCGGCGATTATTGTTCCTAGCTTAGTTGTTGGTCTAATTGTGGCGATTTTTCAAGCTGCAACATCAATAAACGAACAGACGTTAAGCTTTCTACCACGCTTGGTGATTACTTTACTCGCCCTGATATATGGTGCTCACTGGATTACCCAAAATCTCACTGATTATTTCCATCAAATGGTGGAGATTATTCCTCAAATTGCCGGCTAGATTAGGCGATTTATGGAAATATTATTTAGCCAACTTGTTCAATACTTATCAGATTTTTTGCTACCGTTAGCACGCATTTCTGCCATGTTTATGGTTATGGTTGGTATCGGTGTAAAAACCGTTCCTACTCGCGTCAAACTCGGACTTTCAGTTCTTGTTACATTGCTGGTGATGCCTATTTTACCTGCTAGCCAATTTACAGAATTATTTAGTTTCCAAATGATTCTCGTGGTTTTACAACAGATTCTGATTGGTGCAGCAATGGGACTTGCTTCTGTGATGATGCTTAATACATTTATCTTAGCAGGCCAAATTTTAGCAATGCAAACAGGCTTAGGTTTTGCCTCGATTGTTGATCCTGCTAATGGTCAAAATGTGCCTGCGGTAGGTCAATTTTATTTGATTTTAGCGACCTTATTATTTTGGGTATATGATGGTCATTTGATGATGATACAAATGTTAGTTCACAGTTTCACAGCGCTGCCTATAGATGGTAGCTGGTGGCCTGTGGCTAATTTTCAAAAAATAGCGTTATGGGGAAGTTGGATGTTTGCAACTGCGCTCGTATTATCATTAGCGCCTTTAACTGCCATGTTAGTGATAAACTTTTCGTTCGGTGTGATGACTCGTGCAGCACCGCAGTTAAACATATTTACCATCGGTTTTCCTTTTACATTACTTGCAGGACTAGTAATAATTTGGGCTACTATGACTAATTTTATTGCGCAATTTGAATTTCAATGGCTAAAGATGATTGAACTCATGTGCAATCTCGTAGGCTGTCAAGTTTAGAGAGTAGTTATGGCTGACGGATCGGATCAAGAACGCACCGAAGAACCCACTGCCAAAAAGTTAGCTGACGCAGCTAAAAAAGGGCAGGTGGCTCGTTCAAAAGAAACGGGTACCACATTTGTATTGATTGCAGCAGCTGTAAGCTTTTTACTGTTTGGCAAAGACATTGCGGTAGGCCTTTATAATGTGATGGGGCGATTATTGTCACTTAACCGTAATGAAGTGTATGACACCACAAAAATGTTTTCAGTTTGGTCTGAAATTGCCAGTGAGCTTTGGTATGGTATGACGATGTTTGTTGTATGCTTGTTGGTTGCCGGTGTCATAGGTAATACCTTTTTGGGAGGCTTTAATTTTAGTTGGGAAGCGGCTGCACCAAAAGCGAGTAAGATGTCTCCGCTAAAAGGATTAAAACGGATGTTTGGTAAACAAGCAGCCATTGAACTTGTAAAAGCGTTACTAAAATTTGGCTTGATAGCCACTGTCGCCGTTTATTTAATCAAAGGTTACTTCCCCGAAATTTTAACGTTAAGTCTAGAAGCTGTACCTGGTAATATCGAACACGCTCTGTGGATCCTTGCTTGGATGTTTTTTGCTCTTGCAATGACTTTGATTGTTATAGCTGCGATAGATGCTCCTTTTCAAAAGTGGAATCATAACGAGCAGTTAAAAATGACTTTACAGGAAGTGAAAGATGAATTTAAAAACAGTGAAGGTGACCCGCAAATTAAGGCACGTATTCGCCGCACCCAGCGCGAGATGTCACAGCGTAGAATGATGCAGGATGTGCCTGATGCGGACGTGGTTGTTACTAACCCGACCCATTATGCAGTTGCTCTTAAATATGACACCGAAAAAGCAGGCGCACCTATAGTGGTTGCCATTGGTGGCGATGAACTCGCATTGCAAATTCGTAAAATTGCAGACCGTTATGAAGTGCCAATAGTTGAATCCCCTCTGCTTGCACGCTCGCTTTATCATACAGGCGAAATTGGGCAGCAAATACCTGAGCAATTATTTGTTGCAGTGGCACAAGTACTTGCTTATGTATATCAATTAAAACAATTTAATAAGGGTCGTGGTAAACGCCCAGAAAAATTAGCCAAAAACTTACCCATACCTGATGATTTCAAATATTAATCAATGAGTTAAATTGATTAATTAGTTGGAACATAATTTGCTTTAGCTATACCAGTGTCAATATATTGAATAGCTGTTGTATGGACTTCAAAGCCACATTAAATCAACTTAATGCGAATAAATCAGATTACTTAAAAGGTATAGGAACGCCTATTCTTGTTCTTGCCGCTCTCGGTATGGTCGTGTTGCCCATGCCTGCGTTTCTGCTCGATATTTTATTCTCATTTAATATTGCACTTTCACTTGTTGTACTACTTATAACTTTATACACACTGAAGCCACTCGATTTTGGCATTTTTCCAACAGTGTTACTTATAGCAACTATTTTGCGCTTAGCGCTTAATGTGGCAAGTACTCGGGTAGTTTTGCTTGAAGGTCATGAGGGCGGTGATGCCGCTGGTAAAGTGATTGAAGCATTTGGCTCTGTGGTTATAGGTGGTAATTACGCTGTTGGTTTAGTGGTGTTTTTAATTCTAATAATTATCAACTTTGTGGTAATTACCAAAGGTGCAGGCCGTATTTCAGAAGTTTCAGCACGTTTTACATTAGATGCAATGCCAGGTAAACAAATGGCAATCGATGCGGACTTAAATGCGGGCTTTATTACTGCTGAGCAAGCGCGAGAGCGTCGTACTGAGGTGACGCGAGAAGCGGATTTCTATGGTTCGATGGATGGTGCCAGTAAGTTTGTAAAAGGTGATGCTATTGCTGGTATTGTTATCTTAGTGATAAATATTATTGGTGGCTTGTTTATTGGCATGATCCAACACGACTTGCCTTTTAGTCGTGCAATGGAAGTTTATACATTGCTGACAATTGGTGATGGTCTCGTTGCTCAATTACCTTCTCTATTACTGTCTATTGGTACTGCGATAGTAGTGACACGTCAAAATGAATCACAAAATATGGGTGAGCAATTTCATGCTCAACTTGGCAATGATAAAGCACTCTATATCGCCGCAGGTATTTTAATTGTAATGGGTTTGGTGCCTGGCATGCCTAAAGTGGCTTTCTTAGGTTTAGGATTCTTAATCGGTGCTATTGCCTACTGGAATAAGCGCATTAAAACGCAAAAAGCGGAAGATGAAGCACAGCAACAAGCTAAAGGTAAATCGCCGAATCAAGAACAAGCGCAAATTGAACAAAAAGAACTTGGCTGGGATGATGTACAGCAAGTAGATGTTATTGGTCTTGAAGTTGGATACCGCTTAATTCCATTGGTTGACCAAGCACAAGGTGGTGAGTTGCTTAGTCGAATTAAGGGCGTGCGTAAAAAACTATCGCAAGAATTAGGCTTCTTAGTACCTCCTGTGCATATTCGTGACAATCTAGAGCTTGACCCAAATGAATATCGTATAACTTTAATGGGGGTATCGAGTGGTCATGGTGAGTTAAAACATAACAATGAATTAGCAATCAACCCAGGACAAGTATTTGGTGAAGTAAAAGGCGTTGCTACTAAAGATCCAGCCTTTGGTTTAGATGCTGTATGGATTGCACCAGAGCAAAAAGATGAAGCTCAATCATTAGGTTATACAGTCGTTGATGCTGCAACTGTTGTTGCTACCCACATTTCCCAACTGCTTCACAATCACGCTGCATTATTGATTGGGCATGAAGAAGTGCAAAACTTATTAGATATGCTGGCCAAATCTCATCCTCGTCTAATTGAAGGACTTGTACCAGACATTTTACCTCTTACTACCATTGTTAAGGTACTGCAAAACTTGTTGAACGAAGGTGTGCCAATTCGTGATATGCGCTCTATTGTTCAAACCTTGGTTGAGTATGGACCACGCAGCCAAGACCCTGATGTGTTAACGGCTGCAGTGCGCATTTCGCTGCGTCGTTTAATCGTTCAAGACGTTGCTGGTAACGCCCCTGAAATTCCTGTCATTACATTGGCGCCTGAGTTGGAACAGATGTTGCATCAGTCACTTCAAAGTGCAGGTGATGAAGGTGCTGGTATTGAACCAGGGCTTGCAGAAAGACTTCAAAACTCTCTCGGCGATGCCCATCAAAACCAAGAAATGGCTGGTGAACCTTCAATACTGTTGACATCGGGGATGCTGCGCAGTGTGTTATCACGATTTGTGAAACACAGCCTACCAGGGCTGCGTGTGATGTCATATCAGGAAGTACCTGAAGAAAAACAGATAAAAATAGTTTGCTCGGTTGGTCAACAGTAATAAGACAAGGTGAGGTGTGACATGAAAATTAAGCGTTTTTTTGCAAAAGATATGCGTACAGCATTAAATGAAGTAAAGCATGAACTAGGCCCTGATGCGGTGATCATGTCAAACAAACGTATGGCTGATGGTATTGAAATTGTGGCTGCTGTTGATTATGAAAAAACGGTACAAAGTGCTCCTGTTTCACCAAAACTTTCGGAAGAAAAGCCGAGATTTAACAGTCAGTTTGTAAAACCTAAACCGCAAATGGCAAAACCTGAAAAGCAAGCTGCTGTTGCTGATAGTCTTTCAGCACTACTCGAGCGACAAGCGAAAAAAGCACCTCAATATGATAAGCCAGCAGCAAAGCAGACTCACAACTGGTTTGATGAAGATAAATTTACTTCTTCTCAAGAAGAATCATTTAATGCGTTTAATCAAACCAAACAACCGACAACGATGAATTCAGAGCCTCAAACATCACACGAAATGCAAGCAATGCGTGATGAAATGGCCTCAATTAGACAGCTTTTAGAACACCAACTTTCAGGCTTAATGAGTGAAGATATGGCACGTCGTGACCCAACACGTGCATTATTGCTAGATCGCCTTAAAGGCATGGGTATAAGTGAAGCTGTAGCTGACCAGTTAGCATGTTTTATTCCTGATGACGTTGCACCGCGTCAAGCATGGCAAGAAACATTAAATATGTTAAGTAAACAACTCTACACGGCAAACAATGAAATCTTACGTCGCGGTGGCGTGTATGCTTTGGTTGGCCCAACCGGTGTAGGTAAAACCACAACTGTAGCGAAACTTGCTGCCCTTGGCGCACAAAAGTTTGGCGCGAACAATATTGCATTGATCACAACCGATACTTATCGTATTGGTGCATACGAACAATTATCAACTTATGGCCGCATTATTGGCTGCCCAGTGAAACAAGTTAAAAATGCAGAAGAACTTACTGAAATTCTTTATCATTTAAGAAATAAGCGTCTAATATTAATTGATACAGCAGGAATGAGTCAACGGGACTTGCGTTTGTCTGAGCAACTGAATACATTAATGCGTAATAGTCGAGTTGATATTCGAAGCTACCTTGTTTTGAGTGCGACAGCCCAATTGGAGGTACAACAAGAAGCCATTAAACAGTTCAAACAAGTTAAGTTAAGTGGTTGTATCTTCACAAAACTTGATGAATGTCTAAGTTTAGGTGAAATTATAAGTGTAGCCATTCAAAATCGACTGCCAATAGGCTATCTTACCAATGGACAACGTGTACCAGAGGACATCCGTGTAGCAAATGCGGAAAAATTGGTCAGTAAAGCACAGCAATTGTATGCAAAACGAACAAACGCGCAAGCAAGACGTGCATCAGGCATGGCGCATCAAGCAGTAGGAATGTATGATTAACCCAGAATTAGATCAAGCTAGTGGCCTGCGGAAAATGACAAACAATAACAAGGCTGTAAAAGTAATTGCGGTAACTGGAGGTAAAGGAGGGGTTGGCAAAACCAACGTTTCACTTAATATGGCAATCGCCATGGCACAACAAGGCCAAAAAGTACTGGTACTCGATGCCGATTTGGGGTTAGCAAACTGCGATGTGATGCTTGGCTTACGCGTTGAGCGAAATTTGTCACACGTGTTATCGGGTGAATGTGATCTTGAAGATATTTTGGTTGAAGGTCCCTATGGCGTAAAAATAGTCCCAGCAACATCAGGTTCACAAAATATGGTTGAATTAACTCCTTCTGAGCATGCAGGGCTTATTCGTGCTTTTGGTGAATTAGATTCTCATTATGATGTGTTGGTTGTAGATACGGCAGCAGGTATTTCTGATATGGTATTAAGTTTCTCACGAGCCTCCCAAGATGTGCTAGTTGTGGTGTGTGATGAACCGACTTCTATTACAGATGCTTATGCTCTGATTAAAGTGCTCAGTCGAGAGCACGGAGTCTATAAATTCAAAATTGTAGCTAATATGGTGCGTAGCTTAAAAGAAGGTCAGGAGCTTTTTGCGAAGCTGTCGAAAGTTACCGATCGTTTTTTGGATGTATCCCTTGAACTTGTAGCAACAGTGCCATTTGATGAAAATATTCGTAAAGCCATTCGTAAACAAAAAACCATTGTAGATGTTTTCCCTAAATCGCCTGCAGCAATCGCCTTTAAAGCCTTAGCAACAAAAGCTGCAACTTGGCCGATCCCTAATCAGCCATCAGGGCATCTTGAATTTTTTATCGAGAAATTGGTTAGCAACTAGGAATGCCTATGAAACGAACCACTGCCTATGCTAACCAAAATCAATTATCTCAACTTGTTGAACAGCATACGCCGTTGGTTAAACGTATTGCCTACCATATACTCGCTCGTTTGCCCTCAAGTGTTATTGTTGAAGACTTAATCCAATCGGGCATGATAGGCTTAATAGAAGCCGCTAAGAATTTTGATGGTTCTAAAGGCGCGAGTTTTGAGACGTATGCGGGTATTCGCATCCGTGGTGCTATTATCGATGAAACCCGCAAAGGAGACTGGGTACCTCGCTCAGTTCATAAAAATGCGAGAGAGGTTGCTGCGGTTATTAACAAGTTAGAAGCGGAGTTGGGTCGCGAAGCAAAAGATAGTGAAGTTGCTGAAAAACTTGATATTACGATAGATGAGTACCATCATATTCTAAGAGATATTAGTAATGGTAAGATTATTGGCATTGAGGATCTAGGTGTTGACGAGGATGTTATAGATGCAGGCCTTGGTAATAATGAACAAAACCCATTATTAGATATACAACAAGATAAATTTAATAAAGCATTGGTAACAGCAATACAAACTTTGCCCGAAAGGGAAGCATTAGTGCTATCGCTTTACTACAATGATGAAATGAATTTAAAAGAAATCGGATTGATTCTTGACGTAAGTGAATCGAGAGTCAGCCAAATACATAGTCAGGCCATGGTGCGCCTTAAAGCAAAAATCCATGACTGGATATAGAATAAAAGTAGTAAGTAAACAATTAGGTGCATACCTCACTGGAGGATATTTTGGATAAAAACATGAAAATTCTTGTAGTTGACGACTTTTCAACAATGAGAAGAATCATTAAAAACCTGTTAAGAGATCTTGGTTTCACAAATGTACAAGAGGCGGATGATGGAAGTACTGCGCTGCCGATGTTACAAAATCAAGAGTTTGACTTTGTAGTAACGGATTGGAATATGCCAGGTATGCAAGGTATTGATTTGTTACGTGCAATTCGTGCGGATGATAGCCTTAAACACATTCCTGTGTTAATGGTGACAGCAGAAGCGAAGAAAGAACAAATTATTGCTGCCGCACAGGCCGGTGTTAACGGCTACATAGTTAAGCCGTTTACTGCTGCTACGTTGAAAACAAAGCTTGACAAAGTTTTTGAGCGTTTAGGCTGATTGGGAAGGAGAGGTTTATGTCAGCAGGTGCTGCGCCTCAAATTACCTTAGAACAAGCTAAGCAGCTCGTTGCGTTTCTTGAAAATGGTGAACATCAACAAGCGCAAGAGCTGTTAAAGCAGGTTACGGCAATTGAGCAGGATGAATTATTTGGTGAGGTAGGCAAACTGACTCGCCAATTGCATGATTCATTAAAAAACTTTCAATTAGACACCACGTTATCAGCGCTAACTACGGAATCCATTCCGGATGCGAAGGAGCGCCTCAACTATGTTATGGAAATGACGGAGCAAGCTGCAAACACAACAATGGATGCGGTTGAAGCTTCTCTACCCATTGCCGATAAACTGCAAACTGATCTTAATAACATTAAACCCAAATGGGATAAATTGATGTCGCGCGATCTTAAAGTTGGTGAGTTCAAGGTACTCTGTCATGAGTTAAATGGTTTTATGCAAGAGGCCAAATCTAACTCTGATAAATTGAATAGTTTAATGACAGAAGTCTTGATGGCTCAAGGATATCAAGATCTTACAGGTCAAGTTATCAGACGTGTTATAGAACTAGTGCGCGAAGTCGAAGATAGCTTGATTCATATGTTAACAGTGTTTGGTACACCGGTAGAACATGTAGGATCACCTGAGACAACACGAAAACAAGAACAACAAATGGTTGCTGATGGTGAATTAGACCAAGTAGCTGAAGGCCCAATTATTAATGCTGAAGCACGTGAAGATGTGGTTTCAGGTCAAGATGAAGTAGACGATCTATTATCTAGTTTGGGCTTCTAATCGGAGAAAAATGCATGAGCTTTGATGTCGATGAAGATATTTTACAAGACTTTTTAGTCGAAGCCGGTGAAATTTTAGAGTTGCTCTCAGAACAGTTAGTGGAATTGGAAAATAATCCTGAAGACACCGACTTACTGAATGCAATTTTTAGGGGCTTTCATACTGTTAAAGGAGGGGCTGGTTTTCTCTCAATGACGGAATTGGTCGATGCCTGTCACGGTGCGGAAAATATTTTTGATGTGTTACGTCAAGGCCAACGCAGAGTTACTCCTGAATTGATGGATGTGATTCTTCAAGCGCTTGACACTATTAATGAAATGTTTGGGCATATTCAAAATCGTGCACAACCAGACCCAGCTGATCCTCAGTTACTCGCTGAGCTGCATAGGTTAAGTCAACCAGAAAGTGCTGATGAAATTGTTTCCAGTGACGAACCTGCTGCCGAACCAGCCTCAGTTGAACAAGATCCATTTGATGATATCTTGTTTGATGCTGGTGATTCAGACATAGCAAACGACTCTGGTAGTGTTGATGACATAACCGAAGAGGAATTTGAAAGTCTATTAGATGAGTTGCACGGCTCTGGAAATGGTCCTGCGACGGTATCGAACTCAAGTTCAGATAGTCCTGATTCTGATGAAATTACTGATGATGAATTTGAAAGTTTATTAGATGAATTGCATGGTGCAGGTTCATTTGGTGGCACATCGGACGAAGTAAGTGCTTCAGTACCGAATGATGAATCGCCAGCGCCTACATCGGTTAGCGCGAGTGGTGATGAAGACATCACAGAGGATGAATTTGAAGCATTACTTGACGAACTCCACGGTAAAGGTGGTGCGCCAAAGGCGAGTGAAAATTCGTCAAATGATGCACCTATAGCAAAACCTACAGCGTCGAAACCAAGCGCACCAACTCAGCAAGCAAGACCAGATGCAGTTAAGCCACAGACGTCAGCAAAACCAGCTGTACCAGCTAAACAACCGGTATCAAACGCTTCAGCACCTCCAGCAAATAAAGCGCCAGCTAAACCAGCTGCACCACCTGCTGAAACTACAGTTCGTGTTGACACTAAGCGTCTTGACCAGATTATGAATATGGTTGGTGAGTTAGTATTGGTTCGAAATCGACTTGTGAGTCTTGGTTCAAATGTCAGCAACGAGAGTATGAGTAAGGCGATTTCTAATCTTGATGTCGTTACAGCTGACCTTCAAGGAGCTGTAATGAAGACGCGGATGCAGCCGATCAAAAAAGTATTTGGTCGTTTCCCCCGTGTTGTTCGTGACTTAGCGCGAAGTTTAAAAAAAGAAATTAACTTACAGCTTGTTGGTGAAGAGACTGATCTAGATAAAAATTTAGTTGAAGCGTTAGCTGATCCGCTTGTTCACTTAGTTCGAAATTCAGTTGATCACGGTATTGAAATGCCAAATGACCGTGAAGCTGCCGGAAAACCGCGTACTGGTACAGTAACACTTTCAGCATCACAAGAAGGTGACCATATTTTGCTAACCATAGAGGATGATGGTGCTGGCATGGATGCTGAAAAACTGAAGAGTATTGCAATAAGTAAAGGTGTTATCGATGCAGATCAAGCTGCAAGATTATCAAATACAGAAGCATATAACTTAATTTTTGCGCCAGGTTTTTCAACGAAGGAAGAGATATCAGATATTTCAGGTCGTGGCGTGGGCATGGATGTGGTTAAGACCAAAATCACACAGCTCAACGGCACAGTGAATATTGAGTCTGAAAAAGGCAAAGGTACGGTTCTTGAAATTAAGGTACCGCTAACACTAGCAATTTTACCAACATTAATGGTGGTTGTTGGTCAACAAACTTTTGCTTTGCCATTAGCCGGTGTGAATGAAATTTTTCACCTAGATTTAACCAAAACTAATTTGGTTGACGGACAACTTACCATTATTGTTCGCGATAAAGCGATACCGTTATTCTATCTAGAAAAATGGTTATTACGTAATCCGCGGACTGAACAAAAACGTTCTCAAGGTCATGTAGTTATTGTTCAACTTGGTACTCAACAAATGGGCTTTGTAGTCGATTCACTGATTGGTCAGGAAGAAGTAGTCATTAAACCGTTAGATGCACTATTGCAAGGAACTCCTGGTATGGCTGGTGCGACCATCACTTCAGATGGTGGGATTGCGCTTATTCTGGATGTACCTAGCTTGTTAAAGCACTACGCAGGGCAAGGTCGCAATAAAAAGTAAGAGAGCATTTAATGACAATTCGGGTTTTAGTTGTAGATGATTCTAGCTTCTTCCGCCGTCGCGTAAGTGAGATATTGAATCAAGATCCCAATATTGAAGTTATTGGTACTGCCAATAATGGAAAAGAGGCTGTTGAAAAAGCTGCGGAATTGAGGCCATCCGTAATTACAATGGATATTGAGATGCCGGTGCTTGATGGGATAAGTGCTGTTAAGCAAATTATGCAGCAAACACCAACGCCTATTTTAATGTTTTCTTCGTTAACGCACGATGGTGCTAGTGCAACACTTGATGCGCTTGATGCAGGGGCCTTAGACTTTTTACCCAAGAAATTTGAAGATATCGCTCGAGATAAAGAAGAAGCAACAAAAGTACTACAACAAAAAGTGCGAGAAATAGGGCGTCGAAGAGTGGGTGGATTGCGCTCACATCGAACGATGACTTCTCCCTCTAGCAGTACAAGACCTAGCCGAGCCTCATCCCCAAGCCTTCGTCAACCAGATAGAATATTCTCACCTAGGACAAATGTTGCTGACTCAAGATCAGGAAGCTCATCAGAAAGACCAAAAGCTTCGGGTAAAAAGTATAAGTTAATGGCAATAGGCACCTCTACTGGGGGACCTGTCGCATTACAAAAAGTGCTTACGCAATTACCAGCAACCTTTCCTCATCCAATATTGCTAATTCAGCATATGCCTGGGGCGTTTACTCCCGCGTTTGCACAACGTTTAGATTCTTTGTGTCAGATTACAGTAAAAGAGGCTGAAAATGGTGATGTACTCAAACCTGGAGTCGCTTATTTGGCACCGGGTGGTAAGCAAATGTTGGTTGAAGGTCGCGGCGGTAGTCAAAAACTTAAAATTTATGAAGATGACAGCGCTCGTGTAACTTACAAGCCAAGTGTGGATATTACTTTTGCTAGCGCAGCGAAGAGCTTTGGAGACTCTGTACTTGCTATAATATTGACTGGTATGGGGGCTGATGGGCGTGATGGTGCACGCTTACTAAAACAAGCAGGTTCAATAATATGGGCTCAAGATGAAGCAACTTGTGTCGTATATGGGATGCCTCAAGCTGTTGTAAGTGCAGGCTTAAGTGAGAAAAGCATTGCATTGGAAGATGTTGCAAAACACATTAATACGGAAATAGGTTGTGGATAAGCTGGCCATTTTCGGTGTCATTTTAGCGTTTGTAGCGATCGGCTTCGGTTACACCATAGAAGGTGGTGTACTGACAAATTTATTTGACGTTTCAGCATTTATTATTGTGTTTGGTGGTACGTTAGGAGCTGTTATGTTGCAAGCTACTAAGTATCAATTTTTAACCGCTATTAAAATGTTACCTTGGGTATTCAAACCACCTAAACATGACTTTCCAAAAGGGATTGAACAAGTAAAAAATTGGGCTGCAAAAGTGCGTCATGATGGGTATCTTTCGCTTGAAAATTTAGCGATAGATGAGAAAGATTATTTTGTCTCTAAAGGCTTAAATCTCCTTGTCGATGGCAGTGATGAACAGCAATTTTTTGACACCATGGAAAATGAAATCTTACAAAGGCGTTATGCTCTTAATGAATCAAGCCAAGTTTATAATGCGATGGGGGGCTACAGTCCGACATTAGGTATATTGGGCGCGGTGTTAGGGCTTATTCAGGCAATGAATTTTATTCAACAGCCGGATATGTTAGGCGCTGGTATTGCAACTGCATTTGTGGCTACTATTTATGGTGTTGGGTTTGCTAACCTAATTTATATTCCGATAGCTAATAAGTTAGCGAATTTGGTTGATGAACATTGCCGCTATCATCAAATGCTTGCTGAGGGAATGTATTGCATCTTGCAAGGTGATTCGCCTAATGTGATTGAACAAAAATTATCAGCTTACTTAATCGAAAAAAATAACAGTTCACTATTTAAGTAACGTTTATGGCGCGGTTCAAGCAATTTAAACAACCTGATAACAACGACAGCAGTCATCGCTGGTTAGTCTCTTATGCTGATTATATGACTTTAATGTTTGCTTTATTTGTAGTGATGTATGCAATGGCAATTATTGAAGAAGAAAAATTCTCTGTGCTATCAGATACTATTTCACATGTTTTTAAATCTAACGATAAATTTGTCAAAGCTGATGGCTCGGGTGTATCAGGCGAAGGTGTATTAAATAGTAACGAACCTAATGTTGATAGTAATTTGCATGGTATTAGTATTGTAAATGAGGAGAAGGGCCCTGAACTTGTTGATGGGCGCGGTGAACTCAATAATTTAACGCAAAAGTATTTAGGTCAGCCGCTAGATTCACTTGAAGAAGAGCTTAAGACGGCTATTTCTGACGAGCTCGAAAGCGGACAAGCGCGATTAGAAAAAGATATGAATTGGCTTACTATAGAGTTGAGTTCAAGCCTTTTGTTCGCTAGTGGCAGTGCTGTTGCAACGGAGCGAGCACGGGATGTATTACAAGCACTACTGCCAATTTTAAATTCTAATCGGAACTATTTAAGAGTTCGAGGCTATACTGATGATTTACCAATAAATAATGAGGTTTTTCGCTCGAACTGGCATTTATCTGTTGCACGGGCAACAGAGGTGCTTGTTTGGTTGGAGTATCTTGGTGTGATTTCTGCCAGAATGGCAATAGAAGGTTATGGTCAATATTCACCTTTCAGTGATAATGACACAGAACAAGGCCGCCAGCAAAATCGCAAGGTTGTGATTGCTATCTCGAAATATGCGCTGCCAGAAAATGACGTAGCTCAACCACAAAATGCAACGGCTAAGAATACAGAATTACAAATTGAAAAATTTAAGCAACAAACTCAACGAGACGATACACTTAAAGTGATCCAATTACCTAATGGTGGGATCCGCATTACGACCCGAGAACAAGAACAACAATAGGTACTCATTTGAAAATTTGGACGGTAGCAAACCAAAAAGGTGGTGTTGGTAAAACCACCACTACAGTGACCTTGGGAGGCTTACTTGCTTCGCGAGGAAAGCGTGTTTTGCTGATAGATACTGATCCACATGCATCATTGACCTATTATTTTGGTATTGATTCTGAAGAGCTAGAAGTCAGTGTGTTTGATATTTTTACGCGCGGCAAAGCAATGGCTCGGGAAGAAATTTTACAGTCTTTGTGTCCTTCAGGAGTTGAAAACTTAGATATTCTACCAGCGACAATGGCAATAGCGACACTCGATAGAAGCTTAGGTAAAAAAAGTGGTATGGGACTTATTTTACGAAATGCCCTCGATAAAGTAAGTGATGAATATGATATTGCTATTCTCGATTGCCCCCCTGTACTAGGGGTGTTGATGGTGAATGCCCTTGCTGCATGTAATCGTGTATTAATTCCAGTGCAAACAGAGTTTTTAGCGCTCAAAGGGTTAGATCGCATGATGCGCACAATGGAATTAATGCAGAGCTCACAAAATAAATTTTATAATTTTACCATAATACCAACAATGTATGATAAACGTACAAAAGCATCATTAGAGGCATACAAAAAGCTGCGGGCATTATATGGTGATAAAGTATGGCCAGGTGTTGTGCCGGTAGATACTAAGCTCAGAGATGCAAGTCTTGCCATGCAAGCGCCACATCAATACTGTCCCAAGTCTCGAGGGGTATTTGCATACACTTCATTACTCGAGCATTTAGAAGGGGTAAGGGATGACTAAGCAGTTATTTGCTAATGAAAAGGTCATGAAACAATATTTAGATGCGCTGTTGCAAGAAGAAGCATCTGAAAATATTGTAAGCCCTGTTGAAAACCTACTGAATGATGTTGAAGTTAAAGCGGCAGAGCATCAAAAGTCTATTGCGCAGCCCATTAAATCACCGGTAACACCTGCTAAGCGAATTATTGAAGAAGTTACTAGTACAGAATTTGACGAAGCGGTCGAAGTTTCATTACCACCACTTCGTACTCAAGATGAGAGCTTTAATGCCGATGAATTCCAAGCACTTTACTTTGAAGTCGCAGGGCTCACACTTGCTGTTCCACTTAAATCTTTGGGTGGTATTTATCAATTAGGTGAAATAAATCAACTGTTTGGTAAACCGAACTGGTTTAAAGGGGTAATGTTGCATCGTGAAGAAAAGCTCAATGTTGTTGACTCAGCACGCTGGGTAATGCCAGAAAAATATAACAAAAAGCTAGAAGAAGGGCTAAACTATCAGTATCTTATAATGTTAGGTGAATCTAACTGGGGACTGTTGGCTGAGCGTTTAATCGATAATGTTAGTTTGTCTCACCAAGATATCAAATGGCGTAATAATGCAGGTCGAAGACCATGGCTTGCTGGATTAATTAAAGAGAAAATGTGTGCTTTAATTAATGTATCAGTAATGACTGAATTATTAGATCAAGGGTTAGATAGCCAAGACGATAATGCCCAATGCAAATCGTCTAGTTAGTCGCAGTTAATACATATCCACATTGGATAGGAGCTAAAAAAATGAGTGAAGAAAGAGTTCTTTCGTCAAATTCAGCCGACGTAAATGATGAAGTATTACAATGGGTAACGTTTCACTTAGGAGAAGAAACGTATGGTATCAATGTAATGCAAGTACAAGAGGTACTGCGTTATAGTGAAATTGCTCCGGTACCTGGTGCGCCAGCTTATGTGCTAGGTATTATTAACTTACGCGGAAATGTTGTTACTGTTATTGATACACGTACGCGTTTTGGTTTAAACAGTGCGGAAGTAACAGATAATTCACGAATCGTGATTATTGAAGCCGAAAAGCAAGTGATTGGTATTTTGGTTGATAGTGTTGCAGAAGTAGTTTATCTCCGAAGTTCTGAAATTGATAGTGCACCAAATATTGGCACAGAAGAAAGTGCCAAGTTTATCCAAGGTGTTTCTAATCGTGATGGTGAGCTATTAATCTTAGTTGATTTAAATAAATTACTCAGCGACGAAGAGTGGGATGAGCTAAGTAATTTCTAATGATATGGCAAATTATTTCAATCGCTGCTTTGTGTGTTGCTATTTGTGCCTGCATAATTGCGTTTAGTGCATTACTACGCTTAAAGCGGGTACAAAAGATACATAAAGACAGTGAGTCTCAGTTAGTAAAACAACAAATAATTAATAAAAATGAAATCGAAGAAATCCGCTCTGGTTTATTAAAAATTGGTAAACATGTGATGGAGTTACAATCTGAAGCACAAGAGTTAAAACAGAAGCAGCAAGATATTCAACTGGCTGACCCTGAATCAAAGATTTACTCTCGTGCCGTTAAAATGATCGATTTAGGGGCTGATATCGAAGAAGTCATGCGTGAGTGTGAGTTACCAAGAGCAGAAGCCGAACTACTTTTTACTCTTCACCAAAAAGAAGGGTGACATGCCAAATAAAAGCCTAGTGATTAGACTAAAAGGTCAACGTTTTCTAGGCTTTTACATCTAATTTGTTATGTAACGCCTGCCACCCTGGTGGAAATTTCCCTTGCAATACATAAGAAAAAGCAATCAATTCAGCAATCACATAATACAGCTCTTCAGGGATCTGCTGACCAATTTCTAGGTTAGCTAAGCTGGTTGCTAATGCCTCATCTTGATGCAATAAAATATCGTTGTCTTTTGCATACTGAATAATGTGCTCAGCTAGCTCACCGAAGCCCTTACTGCTTACTTCAGGTGCGCCTTGTCCATCATAAAAAAGGCCTATTGCTGATTTTTGTGTCGTCATATTAAACCTTAATATTCACTATGCCAGAGCGGGTCTTAAGCTGATGCTGCTCAGTTAAGTTAAACTCGCTGCTTAAAATTTCAATACCATGCTGTGTTAACTTTTGTTCAAGTAACTGTGCTTGCGATTTTGCTTTGTTTATTAGTGCTTCACTGTCAGAGTTAAAGTTCAGTGATAATTGCTGTTTATTGAGTTCTGCTGCAATACTTAAAATATTATTTTCAATTTCAAATGCTAAGTTTACATGCCAAATAGAAACAATCTCACCATCACTCGTTTTACGCTGTTCTTGCTCGATGGTAATTGGCGTCGTGGTAAGTTTTTCTGTTTGTTGTTGTGGTAACGCAAACTGGATATTTACTAGGGGCTGTTCGGTATTTGAGGCTTGCTGTGAACTTGACTGAAAAGTGCCTTGTAAGTTTTTTTGCAGTGACGTTAAGTTGTCACTTAAGCTTTTTTGCAAAGCACCCGGCATTGCTAACTGCCCCTTAAGTGATTTACTTTCTTTTTTATTGTGTAACCCCTTTGTTAAGCTGAGCAACAATGGCAGTAAATTTTCTAACTTTCCTTGCTGTTCGCTCACGAGATTGTTTTGTTGTAATAAACCATTTGCGGCAAGGGAAATCTTAGCATGCTCAATCACACCAATGGGTGTTTGCAAGGAGTCGATTTGTGTAATTTGTGCTGGAGCAATGATTGATTTTATTTGCATCAAAACCGGTTGCAAGGCTGTTGACTCATTTACCATTCTACTAAAGGCTGAATTAACCAATTTGGTTAACGCTTCTGGCAATAGAGGAGATGCTGCTGTTTTATTTAGTTGTGTCGCTAAGGTATGCAAAGGGTTTTGCTTTGCAATTGCTTCTAACGATAATTGGGTTGGTTTTGCTATATCGAAATTGGCTTTAACGCGAGTCGTTATGTCACCTTTTAAGTTAACAGTGTC
The DNA here is from genome assembly GCF_041629635.1 of Pseudoalteromonas sp. Classification (GTDB taxonomy): domain Bacteria; phylum Pseudomonadota; class Gammaproteobacteria; order Enterobacterales; family Alteromonadaceae; genus Pseudoalteromonas. The sequence goes on from NZ_JBFKMX010000003.1 coordinate 50,548, forward strand.
TTGATGTTGTGGTAAAGCTGCACTAACCGGTCTGCTATAAACAGCTGCTTTTTGCGACTTATCCGAAATTGCTGTTAATAATGGTAATTTAGAAGGCGTAACGTCTTGTTTTATAGAAGTAGAATCAGCTATTTGAACAGTGTTTGTTATATCAAGCTTTGGTAAATTTACACTCCCTTTAGTTGCATGATTTAGCGTGATACTTCGTTCAAACAAAACGGCTTTAATACTTGCTAACATTGGTGCTATAACTGATTGGCTAAAGCTTTTTTGCGTTGCAGTCATACTATTTATGATAGGCAGTTCTTTTATTGCTAATTGAGGCGCAGAAATCAATTCTCGCGGCGCAACTTTTAATGTGGCTTGAGAGGTGTTGAGCGCTACCTTAAATATTTGAGATGGTAGATTTAATACTGCTTTATCACCTAAGTTATTAAGATTAAATGTAAGCTTTTGATTTGTGATAACTTGAGGTGTATTTGTTAGTAATACAGGACTGTTATTAATACTAAGTGCAGGTGTCTTCTTCGCATCAAACTGTAAAAGAGGTGATTGCAGTTTTACAAGCTCAATTGCCTTTTTAATTGGTAAAACTTGTGACTGCACCGGTTGGCTGTGCTTATCAAGTTTAATATTTAAACTTAATTGCTCGTGTTTGTTTTCAACTTCAATAATTGCCGGCTGCTGATGCTTTACTAAGCTTGCAAGACTTTTAGGCAATTCGGCTGATATTGCCACATGATTTGCTTTTACCAACAGATGCTTATCTAAATTTGTAATTTGCGCAGGTATTGCAAACTTGTCTTGCGTTGTTTCTGCACTATTCGTTGCAAGCTTTAAAAGTTGAAAAATAACTTGTTGTGGCAATTTAATGCTCTGTTTTGGCAGATTTATTAGAAGTTCACTCAAATTTGTCGTCACTGACAGTTGTGCTTTATCTGTTTGCAATTGCAGTGGTTGAGAAGGGATCGTCAATTCAACCAGTTTGGGTGTTAATTGTGAGAGCGTGAAAGACAATTTATTGTCAGTTACAGAGAGATTAGTAACGTTCACAGTCTCTTTTATTAATGAGCTAATAAGTTGTTGGCTTGCTTTTGGCGGTAAATTCAGTTGTTGTAAAAGTTGTTGTAGCTGTTTTACCTGCGTTAATTGGTTTTGCGTAAGTTGAGATAACGCGCTTTGCTCAAGCTCATTACTTGGGGTAGATACAATGTTTAGCAGAGATTGGATATCTGTCATCTGTTTTAAATCAAGCTATTGCCAATTTCTCTTATCGAGGAGATTACGTTTTACAATACCATTATGTTAGACTAATGCCCAATTTTAGGTCGAGAGATAGTTAAACTTGTTAAAAGTAGATTCAATTTGCTGCGTTCGGCAAGATAGATGTTTGTTTGAAGATCTCTCTTTTGAATTACATCAAGGGCAAATTGTCCAGTTAGAAGGGCAAAATGGCGCAGGTAAAACCTCGCTATTACGTATTTTAGCTGGTTTTGTACGTGCTGAATCTGGCAAAGTGATGTGGCAAGGTGTGGATATTGCAAAAGACAATTTACAATTTGCTTGTGACACACTTTATATTGGCCATAAAACCGGCGTTAATGGACAATTAACTGCACTTGAAAATCTGGCTTTTTGGCTTGAAACGCATGGTTTAGAAACACAGCAAAATTTGCATGATGTATTAGCGCAACTTGGATTAGTTGGTCTTGAAGATGTACCTGTACGTTTACTTTCGGCTGGGCAACAACGCCGTGTTGCACTTGCACGCCTTTGGCTTAACAAAGCAAAGCTTTGGATGCTAGATGAACCCTTTACTGCGGTCGATAAAAAAGGAGTGGTACTGTTACAGCAACAATTCAAAAAACATTTAGCACAAGGTGGCGCGATTATATTAACAAGTCACCAAGACCTTACAGAACATTTCCCAGAGCTGTCGCGCTTAGTACTGGAGTACCGTTTCTAAATGAAAACTCACGACTCTTACTGGCGCTTATTTTCAAGTATTTATAAAAAAGATCTTACGCTTGCGTTTCGACAGCGTTCAGAGATTATCAATCCTGTTTTATTTTTTATTATTGTTATTACCTTGTTCCCGCTAGGCGTTGGGCCTGAGCCTAATCTATTAGCGCGCATGGCACCTGGCATAATCTGGGTAGCTGCATTGCTCTCTACCATGTTAGGTTTAGATAAAATGTTCCGTGATGATTACGTGGATGGTACGTTAGAGCAGATGATGTTGAGTCCATTTCCTGTATCATTAACGGTGCTTGCCAAAATTGCAGCACATTGGACTGTGACCGGGTTACCCTTGGTGATTATGACACCTATGTTTGCTTTATTACTTAATCTAGAAAGTGAAGCGTTAACTGCGACCTTGTTAACGCTACTGATTGGTACACCGTTATTAAGCCTAATCGGGGCGATAGGTGCGGCGTTAACGGTTGGGTTACAAAAGGGCGGTGTACTCCTTAGCTTGTTAGTATTGCCACTGTATATTCCAGTATTAATTTTTGCGACATCCGCTATCGACGCGGGGGCGATGTCGCTTGACTACTCTGGTCAATTAGCCATATTAGGGGCGCTTCTTGCCGGTGCAAGTGTATTGGCGCCATTTGCCGTTTCATCATCTTTAAAAGTGAGTGTGAGTTAGTTATGTGGAAGTGGTTACATCCATATGCGAAAGCAGAAAAAGCCTATCAAGTATGTAATACTTTGATGCCGTATTTTGCCGTAGTTGCTGTGATTGGTTTAATTGTTGGCTGGACATGGGGCCTTGCTTATGCGCCTGCTGATTACCAACAAAAAGACAGCTATCGAATTATCTTTATTCATGTTCCTTCCGCCATATTGTCAATGGGGGCTTACACCTCAATGGCGATTACCGCATTTATTGCCATGGTGTGGCAGATCCGAAATGCTGAATTGGCCGTAATTTCTATTGCGCCAGTGGGTGCAGCGGTTGCCGCAATTGCATTAATCACTGGTGCTGCATGGGGTAAACCTATGTGGGGCACATGGTGGGTATGGGATGCACGCTTAACCACCATGCTGATTTTACTGTTTTTATATATTGGTGTGATTGCGCTTTATCACGCTTTTGAAGATAAAGGTGCGGCAGGTCGTGCATCTTGTATCTTAGCCATGGTAGGTGTGGTTAATGTGCCCATTATTCATTACTCAGTTGAGTGGTGGAATACTTTGCACCAAGGCTCAACAATTACCAAGTTTGATGGTTCAGCGATTGATAGCAGTATGTTGTATCCGTTGCTTATCAATATCTTAGCATTTGCATGTTTAATGGCTGTTATCGTGTTAATGCGCTTAAAGAATGAAATTTTAGAAAGAGAAAAGCACCGCCCCTGGGTGCGTAATTTAGTGAGTGGAGGTAAAAATGCAGTTTAACTCGCTTTCAGAATTTTTTGCGATGGGTGGCTATGGCTTTTATGTCTGGCTCTCATATGGGGCATGTGCAGTGATTTTATTAGGTATTTTTATATCGAGTAAACGCACTCATGGAAAAATTTTAGACGATGTAAAATCGCAAATCGCGCGCGAAGCACGTATTAAAAAGGCGAAGGAGCAGGGGCTGTGAATCCAAGACGTAAAAAACGAATGTTTACCATTATTGCGGTGCTTTTGGGTATCGGTTCGGCGATTGGCCTAACGCTTTACGCGTTACAAGAAAACATCAATCTATTTTATACTCCATCCGAGCTAATTGATGGTAAAGGGCCTAATAAAGAGAAGCCATTTATCGGTCAAAAGCTGCGCATTGGCGGTATGGTTGTGCCTGGCTCAGTTGTGCGCAATGAAGAATCGTTAGATGTAGAGTTTAAACTGATTGATACTGGACCATTAGTAACCATACGTTATCACGGCATTTTACCGGATTTGTTCCGTGAAGGTCAGGGTATTGTTGCTCAGGGCGTGCTAATCGAACCAAATGTAATTGAAGCATTTGAAGTGTTAGCTAAGCATGATGAAGAATACATGCCTGCTGATGTTGCTGAAGCCGTAAAAGGAATTAAACACGAAAAACCAAAATATAATCTAAATAACGGCGGTTACTAATTATGATTGCTGAATTAGGTTATTTATCGTTAACGCTAGCCCTAGCGTTTGCGATATTACTCAGTGTTTATCCTATGTATGGTGCTGTAAAAGGTAATTTACGCCTAATGCAAAGTGCACCATCGTTTGCATTAGCGCAGTTTATTTTTACTGCGCTTTCATTTGGTATCTTAATTTACGTTACCTTAATTGATGACTTTACTGTAGCGTATGTAGCGAGTCACAGCAGTACTAAATTGCCTTGGTATTATAAAGTTACCTCTACATGGGGTGGTCACGAAGGTGCGGTATTACTTTGGGTACTTATGCAAACTGGTTGGACTGCCATTGTTGCATTTGCCTCTAAATCATTACCTTGGCAGTTGCGCGCTCGCGTATTGTCTATTTTAGGCTTCCTGGGCCTTGGTTTTATTCTTTATACGCTTCTGATGTCGAGTCCATTTGAGCGTTTACTACCTTACTATCCAATTGAAGGTCACGATTTAAATCCATTATTACAAGACCCTGGCATGATTATTCACCCGCCGTTATTGTACATGGGCTACGTTGGCTTATCGGTGTCGTTTGCATTTGCGATTGCGGCGCTTTTAATGGGTAAGTTAGATAACACTTGGGCAAAATGGTCGCGTCCTTGGACTATGGCCGCGTGGTTATTCTTAACCCTTGGTATTACAATTGGTTCTTGGTGGGCTTATGCCGAGCTTGGCTGGGGCGGTTGGTGGTTCTGGGATCCAGTTGAAAACGCGTCACTCATGCCATGGCTTGTTGCTACAGCACTTATTCACTCTCTTGCGGTAACTGAAAAGCGTGGTGTATTTAAGTCGTGGACGGTGTTACTAGCAATTGCTGCGTTTTCACTCACACTGCTTGGTACATTTATTGTGCGCTCGGGTATTATTGTATCGGTACACGCATTTACCACTGATCCTGGTCGCGGTTCATTTATCTTATCTTTCCTTGCTATCGTTGTAGGCGGAAGCTTATTACTTTATGGCTTAAGAGCTGGCACAGTCGAATCAACATCACGTTATAAACTGTTCTCTCGCGAAGTGGCCCTTTGGTTAAACAACTTATTACTATGTGTTGCGACGCTCATTGTACTTCTTGGTACATTACTCCCTATGGTTCACAAAGAACTTGGTATGGGAACAATTTCCATTGGGGTGCCTTTCTTTAATCAAATGTTCTTCTATTTGCTAGTGCCGTTTTCGCTGTTACTTGGCTTAGGGCCAATGCTGCGCTGGAAACAAAACCAGTATTCGCATTTGATGAAAAAGTTAATTGGCGCGTTAGTTGTGACAACAGTGATTACCTTTGCTTGGCTTTACTCAAGTTATGAAAATGTATCAACCTCAACTCTTGTCGGTGTCTTTTTTGCACTTTGGGTTTGTTTAACTGGTGCTATCGACTTACTTGAGAAATTGAGTAAAGAGGGGGCTTCAATCGCAAAATTGGGTAACAGTTTTTGGGCAATGCACACAGCGCATTTAGGCTTTGCTTGTGTTGTGCTCGGCGTGACATTAACGTCTGCTTACTCGGTTGAAAAACAAGTTAAAGTGAACCCTGGTGAGCAAGTCCAATTAAATGATTACAGCTACCGCTTTGAAGGTGTAAAAGCGATTGTAGGTCCTAATTATAAAGGTCATGCAGGCGTTGTAACGGTATTTAAAGATAACCAGAAAGTCACTGAGCTCTATGCAGAAAAGCGTCAATACGATGTGGGTATGCAAGTGATGACGGAAGCCGCAATTGATGCCAAATTAAGCCGAGATTTATACCTTGCGCTTGGTGAGCAACTAAGCAATGGTGCATGGGCGTTACGTATTTATGAAAAACCGTTTGTACGCTGGATGTGGTTAGGTGGTTTGCTAATGGCGTTTGCTGGCTTATTTATGATGTTAGATAAGCGTTACCGCCGTAAAACAGCTGTAGCTGCTGAAGTAAAAGGAGTTACCGCATGAAAAACAAAAGCTTAATGTTGATCCCTTTTATTATTTTTGCAGTGCTATGCGTATTTTTACTGAAAGGCTTATTTGGTAATCCAAAGGAAATTGAAACAGGGCGTTTGGGTCACACTATGCCTGCATTTAATTTACCGGATTTAATGGATGAAAATAAACGTTGGACAGAAAAAGACTTACTTGGTGATGTGTATTTATTGAATGTGTGGGGCACTTGGTGCCCGACATGTTTAATTGAACTACCTTATCTAACAAAGCTTCGCGGCCAAGGTGTTAAAATCATCGGGTTATATTATGAGCAAAACTACGATGCTGATTTTGGCGACGTGTTTGACTTGCCTGCATTACAACGTGAGGTTAAGGGAATGTTGTCACGCACCGGTGACCCGTACCAGTTTAATATTTTAGATCTTAATCGTACCCTCGCGTTAGACCTAGGCGTTTCAGGTGCACCAGAGCATTTCCTAGTGGATAAAGACGGTAAGATTATCCTGCATCACACCGGTGATATTAATGAACGAGTATGGCGTGCTAAATTTGCACCTAAGTTATTAGAGCTCCAGTAATGAAGAAGTTTTTAATTGTGTTATTAACGATTTTCTCGGCACATTTATTTGCGGCAGAAAATCAATATCAGTTTAACAGTGCTCAAGAAGAGCAACTGTTTCGTGAGCTAACGGCTGAACTGCGCTGCCCTAAATGCCAAAACCAGAATATTGCCGATTCGGATGCGGTTGTGGCTAAAGATTTACGTGAAAAAGTACTGCAGTTGGTGCAAGAAGGGAATGATAAAGACCAAGTGGTTGACTATATGATTGACCGCTATGGTTATTTTGTTCACTACAAACCACCTGTAACACCGCTCACGTTATTACTTTGGGTATTACCATTGGGTTTTGTTTTTCTCGGTTTTGTTTTTATTTTGTTTAAGCAAAAGAAACAGGCGAAAAACAGCGCACAGTGGAGCGATAGTGATGAGCAAAAACTGGCAAAACTTATTGCCAAGTATAAGGAACCAGCATGATTACGTCGTTTTATTTTTATGCTGCAACCCTTGTAGTAGTTGGTTTGTTTTTCGTGGTTTTTCCATTCACACGTAAAGAAAAAGCAATTAAAACCAACCCAAATGCTTTACGCATTTCTGATTATGAATCTCGACTCGAAGAGCTATCGCAAGAAGTCGATACAGGCAAACTTAGCGAAGAAGCTTATAACATTGCAGTAATCGAGCAAAAACAAGCGCTGTTACAGGAACTAGCACCTGAGCAACAGCTTAATCAGCGCGGAAATCGCTCTATAATAGCATTAACTGCTAGCTTGTTCACCGTGACTTTTTGTCTCGTGTTTTACTTGATGACTGGTAGCTTTAATTTACTTACACAATGGCAAGAAGCAAAAGATAACTTACCAGAGCTCGGCAAGCGTGCTGTTTTACAGCAGGGTGAACCGCTATCTAATAACGAAATGCAAGAGCTTGCTTTAGGACTTCGCACTAAACTTGCTGAGCAAGGTGATGATGAAATGGCATGGCTTTTATTAGGCCGTATCATGCTGATGTTAAATGATTTTGAATCAGCAAATATGTCATTTGAGAAAGCCATCTCGATGAATCCTAATAATGTGAATGCATTGGTGAGTAAAGCGCAAGTACTAATGTTAGAAGGATCTGAACTTTCAATAAGTAAGGCTGCAAAAGTAGTATCTAATGTACTTAAAATTGAGCCTAGTAACTCAGATGCACTTTCGATGTTGGCATTAATTGCCTATGAGCGTGGTGATTGGCAGCAGTCGCTGGCAGCTTTTGAGCTTATTCTAGGACGTATGTCAGAGACTAACCCAAGTTATGCGATGTTGAGTGCCCGTGTTGAAGAGTTAAAGGCTAAAGTAGCTCAAGAAACTTACACTTCTAAACAAAATTCACTTGGACAAGGCCTTGCCGTCACGGTAAATATTACGCTTGCTGATGAACTGAAAGATAAATTGCCACGTAATGGTGTGTTATTTGTTTTTGCAAAAGCAGAAGTTGGCCCGCCAATGCCTTTGGCTGTTGTCAAGCAGGCAAATTGGCAGTTGCCTTTGCAAGTCACTTTATCTGAAAGTGATGCAATGGTAGCAGGCATGACGTTTGCTGAGTTTAAGCGTGTTAAAGTTGTCGCACGAATTAGTAATGACGATAAGGTTGATACGCAAGCAGGCGAACTTGAAGGGCAAACTAATGGTTTCGATATCGAACAAGTCAATCAAGTAGAATTAACAATTGATACATTACTCTAAGTTATAATAGGGATTCTGAGTGCTTAATCAAAAATGCCAAATGATCATCACCTTGATAGTGGTATGGGGTTTCCTACTGCTAACAGGGTGTGCGCAGGTGCCACCTGAAAAGGAAGACGCACGCGACCCACTGCAGTCAATCAACAGACCAATTTATGATTTTAATATGGATGTGCTTGATGCATATCTGTTAAGGCCTGTTGCAGTCGGTTATGGCAAAATTACGCCGCAACCTGTTCGTAATGGTTTAGTTAATGCTACCAACAATCTTGATGCACCTATTGATGCGACAAACTCCTTATTACAAGGAAAGGTGTCTAATTCAGGTGTGAATGTTGCGCGTTTTTTGGTGAATTCTACGGTCGGTCTTTTTGGAATTTTTGATGTTGCCTCAGAAATTGGTTTGGTAGAAGAAACAGAAGACTTTGGTCAAACCTTAGGTGTTTGGGGGGCAGGCAATGGTGCATTCTTGATGTTCCCGGCTTATGGTCCAAGCACGGTGCGAAATATGTCAGGTGATATGGTAGATGCCTTTGTGTTACCGAGTTTAACACTCGGTACGCCAGTGACGATTGGTAAGTGGGTAATTAAGGTGCTAGAAGCACGTGCATCACTTATCCCGCAAGAGGCTCTACTAAATGAGTCACTCGATCCTTATCTATTTGTGAAAGATGTTTATCTTCAGCGACAACTTTATAAGCTATACGATGGTAACCCACCACTACCAAAGGTGGAAAAAACCGAAGAACAAACCGCAAATGATGATTTTTTTGAAAACTTATAGCCCAATTTAAGAAAAAACCGACAATATTGTCGGTTTTTCTCAAGATAGGTTTAAATTAATTACTCATTGTATCCATTTGGATATTTGCCCACTGCAATGCGTCGTGGTAAGCGGTAGGAATTTCATCAGCTTTAAGGTTAAGTCGGGCTTTGATTTCGTTAGCTTCTTTCCATAATGCTTTCTCATAAGCTTCAACTAAGCCTAAGTACTCAGCTAATCGACCTTCACGTTTTAGGATTGCTAATTTAATCTCTTCTGATAATGGTAGCTTTTCTAAAACAGTTTCCATTGATTGATCAAGAATACCGTCGATAAGCGAAAGCATGCCTGTAAGGAAGGCTTTGGAGGATTCTTGGTGATGACCGGCTTGCTGAGAGAGTAGCTCTGCAAATTTTGCTCTCGTTAAACATAAGCGCATCAGTTCTGGTGGCTTGTCAGAGGCAACTTGAGCTGTGAATAGTACGGATAAGAAACGTTTGAGCTCTTCTATGCCTAACACTACTAGTGCTTGTTTGATTGTACTTATTTCTGCACGACGTTTAAAGGCGGCAGAATTCGAATATCGAAGTAATTTATAAGATAAGTTAACATCTCGCTCGAAAACTTCTGTCACTTTCTTTAAGTCCATCTCTGGGCTGGATGTTTCATAAAGTAGCTCTGCAAGTGTCATTTCGTTAGGTGCTAATGCACGGCTTTGCACTACTTCAGGTTTTGCGAAGAAAAAGCCTTGAAAGTAATGAAAACCAAGTTCCATTGCTTGCTCAAATTGTTCAGGAGTTTCTACTTTCTCCGCAAGATAGCGGATACTTGGAAAGCTTTTAGTCTCTTCAATTATTTCATTAATTTGTTCAAGGGTTGTGTCTAGCCAGTCAATCTTGATGATGTCAACGTAGGGGTAAAAATGACGCCAAACAGGGGCATGTTTGTAATCATCAAGAGCGATAGTATAGCCCATCTCTTTGAGCTCTTTGACCGCAGTAAGCAAACGTTTGCCTGGTTGCACTGTTTCTAAAATTTCGACAACAACTTCTTTATTGCCTAGGGTTTTTGCATATCCTTTTAATAATGTTTCAAGCGTAAAGTTGATAAATGCGGGTTTGTCACCCGTCATATCCTCAAGTCCAAGGCTTAACTGGCTACCTTCGATAAGGCGGGAAGTTGCTTCGTCTTCATTTATGTTAGGAAATACATTTTCTAAACTGTCTCTAAAGAGCAGCTCATAGCCAATTAGCTCTTTATCACGATTTAGTATAGGCTGTCTCGCTGCATAGAAATACATAAAAGCAGAGGTCCTGTTTGTTGTCTAAAGTTTTTTATGATCTGAATATAGGATAATTGAGTGTGTATTTCACCTACTTTTGGTTATTTTTTCTGAGGTGAATTAATTTGGCGCACTACAAATTGCTTTTATCGCAAGAAATAAACAAATCAAACTAATGTTTTGATATAGTGAAATATTATGACATTACGCATTCATTGAGAAAATGCGAATAAAGTACCAAGTTTGGTATGTAGGAGAGTTACTTTGGAGTTTGGCACCATTTTTTCGTTAGGGCTATATTTTGTAGTCATGCTGGGTATAGGCTTTTATGCTTATAAAAAATCAACCAGCGATGTATCAGGTTATATGCTGGGAGGACGAAACCTTAGCCCAAGTGTAACAGCATTATCTGCAGGTGCATCTGATATGAGTGGCTGGATGTTGATGGGCCTGCCTGGTGCAATGTATTTATCGGGTTTAAGCAGTGCCTGGATTGGCATTGGTTTAATTATTGGTGCTTACCTCAACTATTTAATTGTAGCGCCGCGCCTTCGCAGCTATACCGAGCTTGCTAACGATTCGATTACCTTACCGGACTTTTTTGAAAACCGTTTTAATGATGATAAACGCATTTTGCGCGTAATTTCATCCTTGGTAATAATTGTCTTCTTTACATTATATACTTCATCAGGTGTTGTTGCTGGCGGCAAGCTGTTTGAATCAAGCTTTGGCATGAGCTATGAACTAGGATTGTATGTCACAGCAGGTGTTGTTGTCGTGTATACATTGTTTGGTGGCTTTTTAGCGGTGAGCCTGACCGATTTTGTTCAAGGCTGTATTATGTTTTTAGCACTTGTGTTGGTGCCGGTAGTGGTGCTTACTGAAGTTGGTGGATTATCAAATGCTGTGACAACAGTTGAACAGCTAAATCCAACATTATTGAGCTTTGTTTCTGGGGTATCTGTGCTGGGTGTAATTTCTGCAATGGCATGGGGTTTAGGTTATTTTGGTCAACCACATATCATTGTACGCTTCATGGCTATTCGTTCAGTTACAGACTTGCCAATCGCCAGACGTATTGGCATGAGCTGGATGATTGTCTCATTAATTGGTGCGTTAGCAACTGGCTTTGTTGGTGTAGTGTATGTGGAGCAAACGGGCACAGAATTAAAAGACGCAGAAACCATCTTTATTTTACTATCACAAGTATTGTTTCATCCTCTGATTGCTGGCTTTTTACTCGCAGCTATCTTAGCGGCTATCATGAGTACGATTTCATCGCAGTTATTGGTGACATCAAGCTCATTAACTGAAGATATCTATAAAGCATTTTTTAACCAGCAAGCTTCTCAAGCAAACTTAGTATTGGTTGGGCGTATTTCGGTATTAGTTGTTGCTTTACTTGCTATTTTCCTTGCATATGACAGAGACAGTTCGATTTTGAATTTAGTTAGTAACGCATGGGCGGGTTTTGGCGCTGCGTTTGGGCCTGTTGTTATTTTCAGCCTTTATTGGTCACGTATGACTAAACAGGGGGCACTTGCTGGGATTATTTCAGGTGCGATGACCGTTTTGTTGTGGATTTATTTACCAATCACTGTAAACGGTGAGAGCTTAAGCAGCTTAATGTATGAAATTGTTCCAGGTTTTGTGATTGCTAGTATTGCAATTGTAGTTGTCAGCAAACTATCAAGTGAACCAAGCGAAGAGCAAATAGCACTGTTTAATAAGGTGCGTAATAGCTAGTATTAAACAGCAACAAGTTTGAAGGATTATTAGGCATGAAAAGTGTGATGTGGCGTTGTGTGCTTATTTGTTTAATGATGTTTTTTGGCTCTGCTATTGCAGAGCCAAAAAACGAAGTAACAGTAAAGGATTTACTTGAGCAAGAAGAAGCTGAACAACAAGTACAAGCAACAAAAGAATTAAATACATTTGTTGGTTGGGATACACTAGGGCGCGAAACGCCACGCACCAGCTTGCAAGGATTTTTAACTGCAGCTCGTCAGTTAGACTACCAAAGTGCTTCGGACTACCTTGATTTTAGAAATTTGCCATTTACCGTGGCTGCCGATCAAAAAGCCGAAATAGCTCGTCAACTCCATGTCAGTTTGGATAGGGCGCTGTGGATTGATATTGATGGTCTTTCAGGTGATTTACTCGGAAAATTACCTGAAAATGTACCTGATTATCGAGATTTAGTGGGCACGATCGATACACCTGAAGGCACAGTGCCAGTTTTATTACAGCGCGTTCCAAGTAGCGATAATAAACGCATTTGGAAAATATCAAATGCAACAGTTGCGAAAGTACCCCTGTTAGATAAGTATTATGGCTACAGCGAAATAGGTGAGTGGTTATCAATTCATCTGCCTAATTATCGCTTTATGGGGGTGATGCTTTGGCAGTGGCTTTACTTTGCCGTAATGTTTGCTATTTATATAGTTGCCGTGTGCTCGGCATATTGGTTACTTAGCAAAATAGCGCAACTAGCAAATTTAAAATTAGCTTATTACCTTAACTTCTTGTACGGCCCTCTTAGCTTTTTAACTGCTACGATTTTAACCCGTAATTTTTCTGATTCATCCAATGTCACCTTTGCAGTGAAAGCGGTTGCTGAAGCTTCCACCATTTTGATTTTAGCTTGGCTGTGGTTTTTATGGCGAGTTGTTGAATTATCTAAAAGTAAGTTATCTGAAAAGCTGATTGCTCAAGGTAAAAAACACGCTACATATTTATTACGCCCCGCGGCGAATGTATTAAAAACATTGCTGGTAATAGCGGCTATATTAATTTGGTTGGAAAACTTAGGTTTTAGTGCAACGACCATTATGGCTGGTTTAGGTATTGGTGGCTTGGCCGTTGCTTTAGCTTCACAAAAGTCTGTTGAAAATCTAATAGGTGCGGTTACCTTATATTCGTCCACGCCGGTAAAAGTAGGTAACTTATGTCGTGTCGGTAAATTTGTAGGCACGGTAGAGGAGATTGGTCTTCGTGCAACACGAGTTCGTACCATTGAGCGCACGGTTGTGTATATTGCCAATGCTAAGTTTATCGATATGGAGATTGAGAATTTTTCTGAGCGTGAAAAAATGGCATTTAGACCAAATCTATTGCTTGAAATGCCCGAGTCGAATGAACAATTAACAGAGTTTAATGCCGCTCTCAAAGCACTGCTCGAACAGCATGAATTAATTGATGAAAGCCCTTGCCGTGTTTATTTTAATGGTTTTAGCCCATTTGCGGTTGAGTTGTATGTATTGTCTTATATTACAACGACAGATTTTGAAACCTATCTGCAAGTAAGTGATGCACTTCACTTCGAAATCATGAATTTATTACATCAACATAAACTAAAATTGGCTGCTCCCGAATTGTTACAAGCTTAATAATGTAAACTGTTTGTAACTTGGCTGCGGCCATTTGTCCTTTCTTTAAATATAGTTTTTTAGACTTTTTTTGCTATTTTGCTGCTAAAAGATGAAAAAAAGATCACTTGGGCTATATTTCATATTCGATCTACTGAAACTTTTCAAGGGCATATGTCCTTCTGAAAAGGTGGCGATTTGTATTATTTTTGCCGCAAATGGATAAGGGTGTAAACAACATGTTAACCAGTGAGTTAGCTGTTGCGGCGCTGTTCAACCCGCAGTATTAAGTACTCGTATTGAAGGGTCCGCGTTATAACGTGAAAAGTTGAACTTCGCCATTCACTTTAAAAGGATACAAGCATGATTTTGACACTACTGATGACAACAAAGTAGGTCAAATCAAACGTTTTATTTTGAGTGCACAAGGTTTTAAACCACCATGAAATATCTACAAAAGTCCAAGCTAGCTAAATTAATTCAAGGTTCACTATTTTCTTCTATAGTTGTATCAGGTGCAGCATTTGCACAAGATGAAGAAGCAGGTGCTGCGTCATCTCAACTAGAAGTAATCCAAGTAACTGCACGTAAGCGTGTTGAAAATGCTCAGGAAATTCCTGTAGCTGTATCAGCACTGCAAGGTGATAACCTAGATGCTTACAGCTCTGCAGGTATGGATATTCGTTTTATGAATGCGAAAATTCCAAGTTTATCAGTTGAGTCTTCATTTGGTCGTACTTTCCCACGTTTTTATGTGCGTGGTTTAGGTAACACTGACTTCGATCTAAACGCATCTCAGCCTGTATCACTAGTAGTAGATGATGTTGTTCAAGAGAACCCAATTTTAAAAGGTTTCCCTGTTTTTGATATCGAACGTATCGAAGTACTTCGTGGTCCACAAGGTACGCTATTTGGACGTAACACGCCTGCTGGTCTTGTAAAGTTTGACTCAGTTAAGCCTTCACAAGAATTTGATGCATATACATCTCTTTCTTACGGTACGCGTGGCGCAATGGATTTTGAAGGTGCTGTAGGTACAGGCCTTACTGATAACATCTCAATGCGTGTTTCGACGCTTTGGCAAGAAAAAGATAACTACATCGATACAGTAGCACCCGGTGCTGAACAAAAAGATGTTTTAGGTGGTTACAGCGAAAAAGCAGCACGTGTTCAGTTCCTTTATGAAGGCAACGACTTCACTGGTCTTTTAAACCTACGCTACCGCGACCTTGATGGTGAGCCAATTGTTTTCTACGGCAACCTAATGGATGTGGGCTCAAACAAAATTCGCGCGGGTTGGAAAGATGATGTTGTTCATCACGATGCAGCGAAAAATGCAACGCAACAAGTTGAAACTCAGGGTGTAAGCTTAAAACTTGAGTGGGACTTAAACGATCATACAATTACAAGTATTTCAGCTTGGGACAGCGCAGAAATTTATTCTCGTGCTGACGTAGATGGTGGTTACGGTTGTGGTTTCTGCGGTATGGAAACTGGCCATGGTTTTATTCCATTTGCAGCAGAAAGTGCGGATGCTATTCCTGATCATGACCAAATCACACAAGAACTTCGCCTATCAAGTAACTTTAGCGGCGATGTAAACTACCAAGTAGGTGTGTTCTACTTTGATGAAGATTTAACAATCGAGAGCTTCAGCTACGATACGTTAGCAAATGGTGTACAAAACGGTTATGCGGTGCAAAACCAGCAAACGAAAGCATGGGCATTATTCGGCTCTGTTGATTACACTGTGAGTGACGATTTAAAAGTAACAGCTGGTCTTCGTTATTCAGATGACGATAAAGACTTTGTTGCTGAGCGTATTCAAGGTCCATTCGGTTCAGGTACAGCAATGGGCACAGCAAACCCAAGTGACGAACACGTTTCATGGGATCTATCTGCAACTTATAAATTAACAGATGATGTTAACTTATTTGCTCGTGCGGCAAACAGCTTCCGTGCACCAAGTATTCAGGGTCGTATCTTATTTGGTAATGAAGTAACAGTTGCTGAATCTGAAACAATTAACTCTATTGAAGCGGGTATTAAGTCAGATGTATTAGATGGCCGTGGCCGTTTAAACATGACGGTATTCTACTATCAGATGGACGATCAGCAATTAACAGCGGTAGGTGGTGACTCTAACTTCAACCGTTTATTAAATGCTGATAAAACAACTGGCTACGGCTTTGAAATGGACTCTGAGTGGGTGCTTGCAGACAATTTCTTTGCAACATTTAACTTAAGTTACAACAACACTGAGCTTGATGACGAGACATTATATCTACCAGGTTGTTTCGGCTGTACTATCACTGACCCTATGGTTGAAGGCAAAGGCTACAGCATCGATGGGAACAGCTTACCACATGCGCCAGAGTGGATTGCTAACTTCACGTTACGTTACAGCAAAGAAATCGGCGATGGTGAATTCTTCGCTTACACTGATTGGTCATACCGCAGTGAAATCGATTTCTTCCTTTACCACTCGGTTGAGTTTACAGGTGAAGCATTATTCGAAGGCGGCTTACGTACAGGTTATAACTGGGCGTCTGGCGACAACGAATATGAAATTGCAGCGTTTGCACGTAACTTAACTGACGAGCG
>NZ_JBFKMX010000004.1:0-61976 GCF_041629635.1 Pseudoalteromonas sp.
TGAAGAGGCTGTATGCCTCTTTTTATTAATCAGTAAGGTATATTACGCCTAGCTTAGAAATCCTCAAAGAGAGCCAACAACGTACGTTAGTAATGTATCTATATATTGTCTGTGACCAACTATTTAGCTAGCTATATCGTGACTTTATACTCTGCAAGGTGCTATTTGGTTTATTGAGATGGACTTCTATGAAAATGAAATTGTGAAAATAATAGTTACAAAGTGCAAGCTGTGTGTACGTTTAAAACAATGAGAACATGGCCATAACGGAGGGTTAGGTTCTGGTTAGGCTGAACTTTTTGACAATAAGGAGCTCCTATCAAAGCACAAAACCAATTTATCAATAAGATGGCATAGATAACCAATATTTCATCTATTAATAATCCAATCACATGTGCCAATCATGCTTCAATTGGAGTTCTGGAAAATTGGTGTTCACTGATGAAAGGATTTTAAAACAGTTTATTGAACATTATGATTATTTTATATTGAACAATTTTATGTTGTTAAATCACAACCAGTTTAAATAGTAAGTAAGTGATAACGATTCATCACCTACTTTTAAATTGTTACGCTTTACCTTTTTCAGCAAATTGTAAAAGAGTATCACCACTCATGCGGTAACCAATCCATTCATTTTGAGGCTCTGCACCCAGTGATTCATAAAATTCACGTGATGGTGTGTTCCAATCTAAACAGCTCCATTCAAATCGACCGCAGCCTTTTTCAACAGCTATTTGTGCTAAGTGTTTTAATAGTGCAATGCCAGCGCCCTTTCCGCGATGTTCCTGTGAAATGTATAAATCTTCTAGATATAACCCAGGTTTAGCAAGCCATGTTGAATAGTTGTAGAAGAACACAGAAAAACCAATAGGTTGACCATCTAATTCACAAATAAAACCGTGCACACCAGAATGTTTAGCAAACATGGTCTCTTTTATGGTTTCAGGTGTGGCTAATACTTCATGCTCTGCCTTTTCATAAATCGCTAGCTCTTTAATGAAATATAAAATTGTGTCGACGTCGTTTACAGTTGCGTAACGGATCTTTAGGCTCATGGAGTGGTCCTGTATAAGTAAAGCTTATATCAACCCAGTATATCGCTATCAAAGATGCAAAGACATAGATGATATGAGGAGAGTCATCAGAAAGTACACTTATATACATTTCTGATGTATAAAAATATGATTTTGACTTGCATTGTTGATTGGTGAGTAATTTGCTGAGCCCTTATTTTATCGGCATGCTTGATAAAGTTATATTTCGGTTAAACTCCAGCTGTAATTTCCTCACAATTTCTCTTAAATAATGTTAGATACAGTGTGAGCATAGTGCTCTATGAATTTATCTATAGAAAGCTAAGCATAGACTGAATGAAAGAGAAGCCCGAACAATAACGTGTTGAGAATAATAGCGTTTATTATCACCATTAATTAAAAAGGCTACCTCTTTATTGTTAAAACGAGAGCAAATTCAAGATTGTCTAGTGGGAGCTGATTTCTAGACTATTTGATTTATTAAGTCAATTTAATCAATCAGTTTGATATAAATATAACGTACTCAATGTATAAATATTGAGCTTAATTATGTTTTTAAAAACCATTATAAATAGTATTTATAATGGGTATTGTTATGGTAAATCTTGCTATTGTACTTAGCATGTTACAATCGTGGAAAATAGATATATGGTGAAGTTAGCCAATTTAAAATAGGCACCTGTATATAATCAATTGCCCGTATATAAAGCGTTTAACGCAGTATTTTTTGGAAAGTTAACTTGCAGGTAATAGTAATTATTATCAATAATTTAATGGGTGTTCGATGCTTTGCTTCACCATAGTGACCACTAAGGTTATCAATTAGTATTAATTTGCTAAATTTTTTATGTTTTTTGAACTCTACAACTTCGTAGGCTAGTTTAAATCATGTAAAATAATTAGTTCATATCTTTTCAAAAACACGTCGAGAGTTTTTTATGAGTTTGTATACAGAATACATGGCGGAAATCCAAACCCGTAAAGCGGAACTTGGATTAAACCCTAAGCCAATTGATAGTGCTGAGCTACTATCTGAAATCATTGCTCAAATCAAAGATACAACAAATGAGCACCGTGAAGATTCATTAAAGTTTTTTATTTACAACACGCTTCCAGGTACAACTCCTGCTGCGGGTGTAAAAGCAGCATTCTTAAAAGAAATTATTCTTGGTGAAGAGAGCGTTGCTGAAATTACTGCTGAATTTGCGTTTGAGCTACTTTCACACATGAAAGGTGGTCCATCAATCGCTGTATTACTTGACCTAGCATTAGGTAACGATGAAGCAGTTGCAAAACAAGCTGCAGACGTACTTAAAACACAAGTATTCCTATATGATGCGGATACAACACGTTTACAAGACGCATTCAAAGCTGGTAATGCGATTGCGAAAGAAATTCTTGAAAGCTACGCAAATGCTGAGTTCTTCACAAAACTTCCTAACATTCCAGAGAAGATTGAAGTTGTAACTTACATTGCAGGTGAAGGTGATATCTCAACTGACTTACTTTCTCCAGGTAACCAAGCGCACTCACGTGCTGACCGTGAATTACACGGCCAATGTATGATTACACCTGAAGCACAACAAGAAATCGTTGCACTTAAAGAAAAGCACCCTAACGCGAAAGTAATGCTTATCGCAGAAAAAGGTACTATGGGTGTAGGTTCTTCGCGTATGTCTGGTGTGAACAACGTTGCACTTTGGGCGGGTGAGCAAGCAAGCCCTTACGTTCCTTTCATCAACATCGCACCTGTTGTTGCGGGTACTAACGGTATCGCACCTATCTTCCTTACTACTGTTGATGTAACGGGTGGTATTGGTCTTGACCTTAAAAACTGGGTTAAGAAAGTAGACGCTGATGGTAACACAGTGACTGATGAAAATGGCGACCCAGTATTAGAAGAAGCTTACTCAGTAGCAACAGGTACGGTATTAACTATCGATACCCAAGCGAAGAAACTATATAACGGTGACAAAGAGCTTGTAGATGTGTCATCTGCATTCACTCCACAGAAAGTTGAATTTATGCGCGCAGGTGGTTCTTACGCGGTAGTATTCGGTAAGAAACTTCAAACGCTAGCAGCAGAAACACTAGGCGTTACAGCACCAGCTGTTTACGCACCTTCAAAAGAGATTTCACACGAAGGTCAAGGCCTTACAGCTGTTGAGAAAATCTTTAACCGTAATGCAGTAGGTGTTCAGTCTGAAACGCCACTACACGCAGGTTCTAACGTACGTGTACGTGTTAACATCGTAGGTTCTCAAGATACAACTGGTCCTATGACGTGTCAGGAACTTGAAGCAATGGCTGCTTCAACGATTTCTCCACTTGTTGATGGTGCATATCAGTCTGGTTGTCACACGGCATCTGTTTGGGATTCAAAAGCGCAAGCGAACATTCCTAAACTAATGGCGTTCATGAACAAGTTTGGCCTTATCACTGCACGTGATCCTAAAGGCATCTACCATTCAATGACTGACGTAATCCACAAAGTATTAAACGATATTACAGTGGACGACCGTGCAATCATCATCGGTGGTGACTCACACACGCGTATGTCTAAAGGTGTAGCATTCGGTGCTGACTCAGGCACAGTGGCACTTGCTTTAGCAACAGGTGAATCGGCAATGCCTATCCCTGATTCAGTTAAAGTAACGTTTAAAGGCAACATGGCTAAGCACATGGACTTCCGTGACGTGGTACACGCAACGCAAGCACAAATGCTTAAGCAATTTGGCGGTGAGAACGTGTTTCAAGGTCGTATCATTGAAGTTCACATTGGTACGCTAATGGCTGACCAAGCGTTTACTTTCACTGACTGGACTGCAGAAATGAAAGCGAAAGCGTCAATCTGTATTTCAAACGACGAAACACTTATCAAGTCAATTGAACTTGCTAAGAGCCGTATCCAGATCATGATCAACAAGGGTATGGAAAACGAAGCGAAGACACTTCAAGGTCTTATCGACTTAGCTGACGAGCGTATCGCAGGTATTAAGTCTGGTGAACAACCAGCACTTGCACCAGATGATAACGCTAAGTACTACGCAGAAGTTGTGGTTAACCTTGACGAAATCGTTGAGCCAATGATCGCGGATCCAGACGTAAACAACGATGACGTTTCAAAGCGTTATACGCACGACGTTATCCGTCCGGTTTCTTTCTACGATGGCAAGCCAGTTGACCTTGGTTTCGTTGGTTCTTGTATGGTTCACAAAGGTGACATGCAAATCATCGCGCAAATGCTTCGTAACCTAGAAAAACAAAACGGTTCAATCGAGTTTAAAGCGCCACTTGTTGTTGCGCCACCAACGTACAACATCGTTGATGAACTTAAAGCTGAAGGCGATTGGGAAGTACTTGCTAAGTACGCAGGTTTTGAGTTTGATGATGCAAATCCAAAAACTGCAGCACGTACTAAGTACGAAAACATCCTATACCTAGAACGCCCTGGATGTAACTTATGTATGGGTAACCAAGAAAAAGCAGAACCAGGTGATACTGTTATTGCTACATCAACGCGTCTTTTCCAAGGCCGTGTTGTAGCCGATACTGCAGAGAAGAAAGGTGAATCGCTACTTGGTTCAACACCATTAGTAGTTCTTTCAACTATTCTTGGTCGCTTCCCAACAATGGCTGAATACACAGCAGCTGTTGAGGGCATTGACTTAACTGCGTTCACACCACTTGAAGAAGAACTAACGACTAAGTACGGTTCTGAGCAAGCAGTACCAGTTAAAATGGTTTAATAAACCGATTTAACGAAAAAGCGCGGTAAGTTATGCTTACCGCGCTTTTTTATTTAAATGAACCACAATTCAGATAAATACAGATTTGAATAGGTTAAAACTCTATTCGTGATACTTACGAATAACCGCTACTTTTCCATTTTCAATTTCGAGCACTTCCATCATTACATTTGAATACTCAAGCGCTTGATTGTTTTGTGGGTGAATACCCTTAGCATTCGAGGTGTAGCGGATTGCGACAGCTGAATCATTAAAAGCAAATACATTGAGTAGTTTGGAATTGTATTCAGTATGTGCACCTAAATAAAATGTCATGCCTTTTCGCATCGCTTCTTTACCGTCGGGTAAACGAGCATCATCCGTTACATATGGAAGGTGTGAGTGACCAACGTCATCGGTTAAAAACGCTAAATAAGCTTCAAGTTCTTTTGTTGTTGCGTTTGGTGCTTGAGAAGCAACCATCGCATTGTAGTAGTCTGTTGCAAATGTTTTAAGATCAAGTTGTTCAGCTTTTGCAATTACACTGGGTATGGCTAACATCGATAATAAAAAAACAATTAATAAACGCATTTTAGTTCCTGTTGATTTTATATACACCAACCAATTTAGCGATTAATTTTTTTAATGCCAAGAAAAATAAAGGCTTAGAATTATTTTGTTACATTATTCGCAAAGCAAAATAACTTACCCAATAGCAAATAAACACTGTAGATAAATGTATAAATGCTCGGATAACGAAAGCAAATTTGCTTACATTAATTTTCAATTTAGTCGATGATATAACGGCTAAACTCATCACAAAAAACAACGTTGTACAAACAAATAAAATTTTTGTTTGATTAAACTTACCGCTAAATCATGAAGTAGCCCACTGATACTAAAAGTTAAAATTAGTGCGAGAGAGTGAGGCAAAAAGTGCGTTAATGGTTTTTGAATTTTAGTTGCTAAGTAATAGCCCCAAATTAGAGTTCATTCCGGAATAAAACTGCGTGCCATTGGTTACTCCAATTACCCTGAAGATGGCACTTGGAATATTTTATAATTTGTTGGCTTTTATGTCTTTTAATTTCTTCATTTTGGTTTAACCATGTTGAAACAACAGTATCAAAATTGGATAGATCTTCATTTATCATGGGTAACTGTAAGTCTTGGAAAAGAAATCGTTGGCTTTGAATGTCGCAAACAATCGGGATTAGTCCGGTGCTCATCGCTTCCATAAGTGAAAGAGACTTCCCTTCACGATTGCTGCAGCTAATGTAAAAAGCTGAATTTTCGATCACTTTATGTAATTCCTGATGTTCAAGTGCACCATAAAATTGAATATTAGGAAATTGTCGTTTTAATGGTTCAAGTAAGCTACCATCGCCAACAATATGTAAGGAGGCAAGGTGCGCATGTTTTTGCCAATACTTGCAAAGAACGTCAACACCTTTTGATTTTTCAAGGCGCCCAAAGTAAACCACATCTTTTAATGTTGGGTCTGAGTGTATATCCAATGCTGATTCGTTCTCAATAATATGAAACGCCTTACTTGCTTGTGCAGAGAAAATGTCGCTGTTAACTAAAATTACGCGATAACAATAGCTATTAAACAGCTTGTTTAATAAAAAAATAAATTTTGGATGCTTTCCAGGTCCATGAAGCACACATATATCTTTTCTATAAAAAAATCTAAAAGCGGAAAATAGAGACGCTCTTGTATCATGGAAAATATATTGGTTAGCCGGATTTAATAAGGTGAAAAAGAAACAGATTAATTGCCACACTGATTTATCTTTCAAAGTAATAAAGGGAATAGCAAATTCTTTCTGCATTTTTCGCACATATATCTCGGCCCCACCGAAACTTTTATCACTCCAAAGAATGTTATAAATCATGTTTTAAAAGGTACTCTTTAACTTGCGTTGCATAATCTTGTTTTGTCAAGGATGCGCGCTTTTTTAATTGCTTTTGCCAAGACAAATCCTTTTGTAAGGTTAACGATGTATCATTATTAAATTGATAGTCGAGTAACCCTGAACGATATCCCGCTACGCTAGATGCGTTTTGATAAATGCAATCGACAACTTTAAACAAGTTTAGGTGTTTAAACTTATCCGTGTTTGAGCGGGGGTGTAATTTGACATAAATAGTGTCGCCAATTAACTGTTGTAGTTCAATTAACAGCGTAATTTCTTGTTGCTCAGAAATTCCCAGTGTTTGTGTCAGTGGCTCATCCACATAAAAGCAGGACACAGGAGTAGAGCATACTTTGGTGTCTGTTTTGGCACCAAAGCGGCTAACATCAGGTGAATTACACATAATGTACTCTACATTATGATTCTCAGTAAAATGTTGTTGCCACTCTTTTTTATAGGCCTCAGTAAAATAGAACAACAACACTTTTGGTTGGCGTGTTTTTTTTATCGAGTACCAGCGTGACAGTTTTAATCGCCCAATGGAAGAGAGCCAATAAATTACTTTTTTAAAGTTTTGTTTGTAATAGCTTAATGGAACCTGTTCTCTTCTGGGGTTTTTGGCGTGTTGTAGAATAATAATGGTATCAGCTGTGTTGCTAGCTAATTTAAACGCTTCGATGTCTGGTGGACGACGGCCCCAAATAAAAACCTGCTTTGCATTGTTAAATTTACACTTTCCTAATATAGACCGTTTATCTTGATGATAATAAAAGTCACATTGATTGTGTAAAATATGGCGAGCAAAACGTTGTTTCTCCAAAGCATCAATGTTTACAGAAAGTTTCATAGTTTGTCTGCTTTGTTTTGTTTAAAGATGCGATTGACTACGCACCAAAGTAGCGGATCTGTTAAAGGTATTTTGGTCAATAATAGGCAAAAACTCGGTGGGTTTTTTACACAGCAAAAAAGTAAGACAAACACCACTGGAACCGCAAGTAGACCAAATATCAATACACTAGAAATTAATGGCCCCATGTCGAATATCACTAAGTTACTTAATTGTTCTGCACTTAAACCGAGAGCGGGTGTGGTTTCGCTAAATAAAGATATGGCCTGAAAGCGAGTTACTTCAGCAAAACCTGTTGTTGCATAATGGCCAACTTTATATTGCAAGAAAGTTATGACGATATAACCTAAGTAAAATACCGCCGGTGATAACAGTAATAGCAGCGAAAGTTTCAGGTTAAAACGAATGGGCGCATAAACCAGTAGATAAGCCAGCATAAGTAATGCAACTGCTGCGGCTGCAGAAAAACTTAACAGTGCAAAAATAAGAATAATGCATTTTTGCGAAAAGTAATCTTTTGAATTTGCAATGTGTAACAAACATACTATCGCGATTAAATGATATGCATAAGTTGATGGTTCTTGATAAACACCAGAACCTCGAAAACTAATTAATTCAAATGCACCGATCTCATGACGTGATTCGCCGTATATTAATTTGGCAATGATATCATAGCCTAAGAATTGAATACTTATGATAGACAGAATAAAAAAAATAATTAGTAAATAAGCGACAGATAGCCAATGTTTTTCGTGAATGTCAAAATCGAATAATAAAAAGCTGATAGACAAAGCACAATAGACAATAATGAGAATTTTAAAAGGGTCATCTTTGTATATAAAAGCAGCAATAGAGAGCAGGAGAATGACAGAGAGAGTTTTGATGATTTTGTATAAGTCATAGGAATGTGTTGATACTAAAGCAACGAACAGTGCAATGGGGAAAAACAGTTTTAATCCTAAAAAAGGAATGGGCACAGTCGCTAAGCTAATTGAGAATGCATAGAGATAACTAGTCATTACAATGCCTTTGCAAAACATATCTGCAACTGCCATGATATAAAGCAATCGCAAGCGCGTAAAAAAGCAGTGGTAAAGCATTAGGGAAGGTTTCAACTATTGATCCAACGAGATAATACAAAATGGCTGCTGTCATTGCTGAAAATGTATTCGCCTTTAGTGCCTTTTTATGAAGACCTTTATAATTAAGTAAAATATTCATTTGACCGTATTTGAGTATAAGTGCTTCAAATAGCATAAATGCTATGAAATATAAAATGAGTTCTGGTATAAAAATATAAGTGGCAAATGCACCTAAAATAGCTAATAAAAATAATAATTTAAATTGACCTTGTTTAATTTTTTTGTAGTGGAAAATTAAAGCTTTATTATTTTCATTATCTAAGGAATGAATCCTTAGCAAAATAAGTCCACCTATGGTTCCAGATATAAAAGCACTTATCTTAATGAGTATTAAAAAATCAGTTTGTGCATTACTGCATAGCTTTACTGCTAGCAGAGTTACGAGCGGTATAAAGAATGTACTTAATGTGTCTAGAATATATATTTGTAAATTTGGAACTTGTTTCCAATTGTAGTGAAACTCATCAGGGGATATGAAAAAAAACACCACACAGGCTAGAAACAAACAAATTGCTGCAATGTGAAATTTTGCGTTTTGATAATCACCTATCAATACAAAAGTGCTGACAAGAATTAGTAAACAAAAATTTAATAAACCATTTTGTAAGAAAAAACCGTTTCGGTTACCCTGTCTGATCATGTAACTTCCCATATTAAACAACATGGCAGCGGTTACGGCGACAATTAGAATGATATACACATGACGGTTCACTAACATGAACATCTGTGCAGCAATTAACAAACTGAGTTGAAATAAAAATACATTCTCGAGATGTTTGCGTTTCAAATCGAGATTAAGGTTTTGTTGAAGATAAACAGGAACACCAAATCGGAAAAAAGGCAGTAAAAGAGGCGAATATAATAAAATATCGAGTAATACATTACGTACATTCGTGTGCTCTACTAGATCTAAGCTTTTAATAAACGCAAAAAGGATAACTGCTGGTACTAATCGATAAAGGGTGTCGAGCAGTTTGGATGATTCAAAGCTGCTTTGGTACATAGTTGTGACTACTTTCAAATTCTTATCTCCCCATGCCAAATAGCACTGTCGGGATTGTTTTAAGCATGATTTTCATGTCAAACCAAAAGCTTTGATGTTTTATGTAATGCACATCATATTTGTGCTTCCAGATTGCATCGTCAACAGAGGAGCCATATTGATAGCACACTTGAGCATGACCAGTTATGCCTGGTTTAATAGCATGTCGGAAACGGTAATATGGAATGTGTTGTTCAAGATCTTTGATAAACACTTCACGTTCAGGGCGAGGCCCTACTATTGACATATCACCATTTAATACATTGAAAAGCTGAGGTAATTCATCAATGCGAGTGGCCCTTATAAAACGACCCACCCGGGTAACGCGATTATCATTACTTTCTGCCCATTGCGGCCCATTTTTTTCTGCATCAGTGCGCATTGAACGAAATTTGTACACACTGTATTCTCGATTGTATTGTCCAACACGGAGTTGGCGGTAAAGAATAGGACCTTTACTTTCAAGACGAATGGCAAATATAGTTAGAAGAATGATCGGGAATGTTAAGGCGAGCAGCAACAATGCAATCATTTTGTCTATTAATGATTTAATAAATTGAGATTTTTTACACCACAACATCTCAATTGCTTCTTCATTAATAAAATATTGTGTGCTTAATAATGAGACTTCAGTATAACCAAGTCGTTTATCTAAAAAAGAAGTGAGTTGCTCGACACGCGCACCTTTTGATACAGCGTGTAATAAAAACTCTTTTTGTGGTGCTGGTAAATCTTCCATACAATAAAACAAAATTGTTTTACCATCGAAATTATTAAGCTGAAAATCATTAAAAATGAATTTAAAAGGCAAATTTGATGCAGTACATTTAACTTTATCAATCTGCTCTTTAGGGCAATAGATAAAGAAAGTTTTTCTTTGTTTTAATGAGTCTTTTTTGAGGTTTCTTAATTCCTGATTTGATTCAACAGTTCTTATTTTTTTTGTTATTGTATCGAATGACATACTACCTACACCACATTACTTAAATAATGACATTCCGTGACGGGTAATAACTCCTTTATGTAATTCCTTTTATTAATTCCTTTAATTGTTACTAAAGTATTAAATTTTTAAGCATCATATTTGAAACAAAATGTAACTTCCAGTAACTTTTTATTCACTATTTGTAATAATTAAATTAACAATAAATATACATGCAATGCTTTGGTATTGGTTTTTTGTTGTGTATTTTTGTAAATGTGCAAAAAAAAAATAACAATGTGTATATAAAATTGACCTAGATCAAAAGTGTTGATTTTTTGTTAATCTAGTGTATTTTGATTGGAAGTTGCTGGGATGCGTTGAGACAACCAGAGTAAGGTACCGATTACTCTAATTGCAGTAAAGAGTGTTCAATGACCGAAAAACGTCTATTTTCCCTATCACTTGCTTTGGTGTTAATGGTTCCAGCTAAATTAAGTGCAACCCAATGGCATCAATCTAAAAATGATCTCTTTGTATCGTTAACAACTCAGTTTTCAGATAACCTTTATTATCAAGATAATAATTCAGAATCTTCGTTGTCGTCATCGCTCCAAATGGATTACGACAGAGTGGCACTATTTGAAGGTTTTGCTATTCAAGTTCCATTACAATTAAGGCATAAAAAGTATTTTTTTGAGTCGTCGCTTAACCACTTTGATTACAAATTTACGCCAGCATTAAATATATTTTTATCAGAACAATCTGACATAACATTTAAAGCAAATGCCCAACAAGCGCAGAAAATTAAAGGTGAAAAGAACGCGGAATTTTTACCAGAAATAGCGGATTACGTGGAAGAAAAAGAACACTCTGCAGCATTGAATTTACGTTTAGGACGGGCTCCTGAAAAGCAGTATTTAAACCTTGAGATTGCTGCTAATCACTACCAACAAGAATTTGAAGGCTTAGCTTTGTCAAAAACAGATTCGAAAGTAGTGAGTGCACGTTATGGACATAAAATATCTGAAGACAGTTACGCTTTAGCCGATGGAACCTACAAAGATGAAAAACGAAATGATTTAACCTCTTCACTGGTTGAATTAGGCTTTGGTTTATATACGCGTTTAGGCGGGTCACATCAGTTTAATATAGTTGTTGGTTACTTTGAGCGATCGGGCGATACATCAAGTGATGGCTATTATTGGTTACTCAGTGATAAATGGCGTATATCTGAAGATGTTGAGCTATCATTACTATCAGAGCAACACTCAGAGATTTCACTTTCTCAACAATCGCTTACTCAATTAACTACCGAGAATGATATTTCGCTGCGATACCAATTAAACAGTGAACACTTCTTAAATTTATCCTTTTCACAGATTGATCAAAATTTTGATCAATCTAATGATTATCATAAACGGCTAGTTGCTGCACTCGATTGGCAATGGCGACCTTATGAAGGTTTTAATGTGGATACATCATTGGCATTAGAACGTGTCGATACGAGCTTACTTGATAAACAAGTTAACCAACAAAGCGCGCAAGTTGCATTGGAGTATTTATGGTAGTTTACAAGTTACTATTAGTATTCATTACGTCTTTACTGTTATGCGTAACATCCCATGCAAATGAGCAAATCTATCGCTTTGGCCCAGGTGATACGATCAGAGTATCCGTTTATCTTGAGAGTGACTTGTATTTTGAAGGTCAAATATCCCAACAGGGCGGTATCGATTTCCCATTATTAGGAAGTTTGACTCTAAAAGGACTGACACAACAAGAAGCAAAGCGTTACATTGAGCAGCAACTAAAAGATGGTTATTTAGTGTCTCCTAATGTATCGGTGAGAATTGTGAGTTATCGACCTTTTTTCATTTATGGTGAAGTACGAAAACCGGGCAGCTATCCGTATCAACCCAACATTACATTAGAGCAAGCAATTGTGCTAGCAGGTGGATTAAAAGATCGTGCATCGCGCGAGCAATGGACCATTCAAAGAGGAGAAAAATCCAATATTTTTAAAGCATCAGCTAACAGTATTGTGCAACCTGGTGATGTAATTAAAGTTCAAAAGAGCTTCTTTTAAATGAATAAACCTGCTGTAATTTCGCCAAATAATGTAGATACAAGTATTAATGTAGGCGATTTACTGGGCCTACTTTGGGTCAAAAAATGGGTGATCATTTTAGTGACTGGCACTGTGTTTTTATTTGGTTTGTTATTTATATCTAAATTGCCAGATATTTACAGCGCCTCTACCACCATAATGGTAAAAGGTGACCGAGCCGATAACCCGCTGAAAACACTGGTGACTGGTCAAATTGGAGCTCAGCAAGAGCTCGATACAACAATAAAACTCATCAAATCCATTCAATTTGCAAAAGTACTCATTGATAAAATTAAACAGCAATATGGTAATGGGTTTAACTATGACAAAGTACTTAACGATGAAAAAGAATTTATAAAAGTATTGAGTATCCAACCGGTTCCAAATACTCATATGCTTGAATTGTCTTTTGAACACAGCGACGCCAAGTTTACTGCTTTTGTGGTAAATTTAATTGCTTCGAGTTTTATTGATTACGAATTGTCTTTGATGCAACCGCATGCAGATAAAAGTGATGAGTGGATACGAACCAAGATCCAAGAAGTTAAAGATAAGCTCGATGAAGAAGAAAATAAGCTAAATGATTTTCGTCAGAATAATAATATTGTTGATATTGTGAGTTTTGTCAGTCTAGCAAAACAAGATATATCTCAATTACATGAGCAAAAAAGAACATTAACTTTAGAAGCTGAAAAGTTAGCTAGAGTAATTAATACATTGGCCAATCATGCAAACCCAGATAGCGCTATGGTCATTTCGCAATGGAGTGATGTAGAAACCCTGAAAATCTTATCCAAACAAAAAGCGAAACTTGAAACTGAACTTTCGCAAATCAAGCTTCGTTACCTTGATAAACATCCTAAATATAAAGCAAAAGTAACCGAGATTGAAGGGACTCGTCAGCAACTGGCTTTGGAATTTGAAAAAATATCCGATGGTCTTGAGCATAAATTAAACGAAATAAATCAATCCATTAAAAGTTTGGATTTAAATCGTATTGTTGCAGAGCAGCAATTAGAACAAGCCATTTTAAAAAACTTAGAATTCGAAAAAATTAAGCGCAGTGTTTCAGCGACAACGCAACTTTTAGAGTCAATAACGGCTAAACAAAAGGAAGTCGAGTTGTTTAAAGATATCCATCACGCAAGCAGCATTATCATTGTCGATCCTGCCATTGAGCCAGAAAAACCGGTTAGACCAAAGCGTGCTTTACTAGCAACTGTTGTATTATTTTTTGGTTTTGTCTTATCATTACTTGTTATTTTTATTGCTAAGATTCTTGGTAACAGTCATAAAAAATATTACCAGTTAGTACGTGCATATGATTTAGATGTGCTGGGTGAGCTGCCTGTTGTAAGTCGCTTTCGCCGTTATAAACGCGGGCTTATTTTTAGCAATGAAAATGAAGGAGACTATCGATTATTTGAAGAATGTATCCGTTCTATTCGAACGAGAATGTTACTCAGTGATGGCTATGAACAGGATAAAATTATTGCGATTAGTTCGCTCGAGCCTAGTGAAGGCAAATCCAATTTTGCTTTATTACTTGCAAAATCAATCTCTGAAGTGGAAGAAGTGATTGTTATCGATGCAGATCTTAGGGAGCATTCGATAACAGTGAAACTGGGTTACGAACCAAGTCATCCTGGTCTAACTAATTTTCTTGCAAAAACCCATACATTTGAACAATGCGTCATCAAAGATCCAACGCTTAAAGCAGATGTTTTTGCCAGTGGTATTTTACCTAAGAAGCCACAGTTGTTTTTATCTATGAGCCGCTTTGACAGAATGCTGAAGGCGCTAAGCAAACAGTACGATCGGATTATTTTAAATTGTCCGCCACTCTTTTTTGCCTCAGATATTATGCTGATCAGTAAGCATGTAAACACAATAAATTTAATCGTAGATGTGCAAAAACATACAGTTACAGAGCTTGAAAATGAGTTAGATCAGTTGATGTACACAAAAAGCAAAGTAAATAGTGTGATATTTAACAAAATAAAAGTAGAGCACAAAAATTATTATCGCCGTGTGAAAAATCTCAGAAAATAATTAATAAACCTGCTTTAAGATTATTTAAGCAAAAGTCCCTCTTTAATCGGCTGAAAACGACTGGCGCTGTAAATGAGTGACTGTGCAGTCAATTGTTCAACCCCATATACCCAGGTTTCTATACCATGTTTAGCTGCAACTTTTTGCAGTAGTAAATCGAAATCCCCATCGCCAGAGAGTAAACAGACCACATCAACATTAGGAGCATGCTCTAAAACATCAATGGTAATACCTACATCCCAATCACCTTTTGCTGAGCCATCAGCACGTTGGATAAACGGTTTGAGTTTTACATCAAAGCCAATGTGCTTAAGCGCTTTTTGAAATTTATGTTGTTGGTCGTCTTGGCGTGCAATTGCGTAAGCATTAGCGAGCACAATCTCGCCTTGATTTGATAATTGCTGCCATAATTCACGGTAGTTAAATTGGCGTTGATATGCTTGGCGTGTTGTGTAGTAAATATTCTGAATATCTACAAAAAGGGCGATTTTTTTCAAAATAAGTCATCGTTTTAAGTTTTGTTTACTATAGCAAGCATCGATTGAGAGTAACAGCGTAGCGATGCTGTGATATAATTAGCGTTTTGAAATTTTGAGTAATCACTTTGTCTACAGCTTCTTGTTTCTCCCAAACGGCGTTATCGCCAGCACTTTTGGAAAACTTAACCAGTTTAGGTTATACATCCATGACCGATATTCAGGCGCAAACCTTGCCGCTTATACTTGCAGGTAAAGATGTGATCGGGCAGGGCAAAACCGGTTCGGGTAAAACGGCTGCGTTTTCACTTGGCTTGTTATATAACTTAAATGTGAAACGTTTTCGTGTTCAAGCAGTGATTGTGTGTCCTACTCGTGAATTAGCCGACCAAGTAGCTGTAGAGATACGAAAGCTTGCGCGCGCTATTCATAATATTAAAGTGCTTGCGTTATGTGGTGGTGCACCAATGGGGCCACAAATAGGCTCACTTGAACATGGTGCGCACATTGTGGTGGGCACTCCAGGGCGTATTGAAGAGCATTTACGTAAAGGCCGTTTGAACTTAGACGAAGTGAATACCTTTGTGCTTGATGAAGCAGACCGAATGCTTGAAATGGGTTTTGAAGAATCCCTTAATTGTATTATTGAGCATTTACCGGCTGTTCGCCAAAACTTGCTTTTCAGTGCAACTTACCCAGCTAAAATCGAGCAGTTAGCACAGCATGTGATGTTTAATCCTGAAAAAATCATGGTAGAAGCAACACATGATCACAGCTCAATTAGCCAATATTTTTATGAAGTTGAAAATAACGAAGCACGCTTAGATGCGGTTAATCGTCTGTTACTTAAGTTTCAGCCAAAATCAGCCGTGGTGTTTTGTAATACAAAAAATGAATGCCAAAGTGTATGCGATGAATTAAGTCAGTTTGGCTTTGATAGCGCAGCGCTACACGGTGATTTAGAACAAAAAGATCGTGACCGTACTTTAGTGCGCTTTGCTAATAAAAGCCTCACAATATTGGTTGCAACAGACGTTGCTGCGCGTGGTATTGATGTCGATCATGTTGATATGGTGATTAACTATCATATTGCCCATGACCCTGAAGTGCATGTTCACCGCATTGGTCGTACAGGGCGTGCCGGTAATAAAGGCATTGCCTGTTCACTGATGAGCTATAAAGAGTCTCATAAAGTGAATGCCCTTGAAGACTATTTAAAGATTGAAGCAATGCCCACTGATTTGCCGAGCGATGATGTGTTTGCTAACCCAATTGAACGCGCACCTAATATCACACTTCAAATTGATGGCGGTAAAAAAGCAAAACTTCGTCCGGGCGATATTTTGGGTGCTCTAACTGCAAATAACGCAATTAGTGGTGATCAGATTGGCAAAATCAAAGTAACTGCAATGGCATCATTTGTTGCAGTAGATCGTAAAATGGTAAATTTAGCAGTTAAAACCATCAGTGAAGGCAAGATGAAAGGGCGTAACTTTAGAGTTCGCAAAATGACAAAATAAGGTTCAAATACTTGTGTATTAATATATGGCGATAATGATTCGCCATATAATTTAAGTTTTTTGTTTGTAGTCGTTGTCAAAAATATAACGTACCATTTTTCTCAATTTGTCTTCGCCATTCGTCACTTAGCGCATTCGCCTTATTGCGCTCGTCAGCAGTTAATTGATCAAATTGTCTATTTACAAAAAATGAATAGCGATTGTAAATATTATCATCATTGGTAAGTTCAACGATCAGTTTATTCAGTGCATAGGACTTAATATGACCATTTAAGCCATAGTTTTGTGAATGGTAATTGTTAGATAACTGCTTTAATGCGGAGATGCTGCCATGCTTAGCAGCTGATATTAATAATGCTTCTTTGTGCGCTAAAAACTTATCTCGACGGGCTATATAATCATTCCTGCTGAGACTTTTAGCTTGATGTAACTGCATGTAAAACTTCGATGTCGTGCGACCAAACTCTTCTTGCGCTGCTACAAGTCCACTCGCTGCAGCTTGCTCTAAATGTATTAAAACGCTATTTACTTCAGCTCTATCAAGCCCTTGGCAGTATTCGTATTGGGCCGTGATTTGCTCAATAGTGAGACTACTATCATCTAATTGATAAGCGTTTGCTAATTTTTGTTCAAAACGCGCTTCATCTAAAGGGGCATTGAAACAATAACGTAAATTTTTAGCATAAATATACCGAGCTTCATTATTGCCATTAGCAATCTGTAGTTTAAGTGACCTCACATGATTAGTTATACCTGTCTCAAATTTCCATTGGGGCTTTTCAATAACCATAAAGCCATTAAATTGCGACATGTTTTGTTCATTATCTGTGTCAGTATTTGGTGGTTGGTTCACAGATTCAACTTGCATTGGTGTATCGGAGCGTTGTTTAACAAGCTGATTGGTTTCATTAATTGATAAAGTACTAGATTGATTGACTGGCTGAGGGCTTAACGCAATATACGTAATTAGAAGCACACAGGTAGGTATAAGAGCCAATGCTATTTTTGAAGACATAAGTAAACTTTTATAGAGAATGAAAATACAATGAGGGGTTGTGTTAGACCCAGCTAAAAAGAGTAACGCTTATGTGTAGTAAATTTAAAATTATAAGCCATGTTTTTTGTTGTAATCGTAAAGGGCATTTCTTACTTTATCAACCAGGGATTTGTCTGTTTTTAGCCCAAATGCCATACACCCTTTAGCATCACTTGGCTTTTTAACTTCAAACACTTTCTCTACATCTGACGCAGGTCGTTTAAAATGGCGCAGATTTTCTTTCATTTCCCATTCAGTTTGAAGAACTAAATCAACGCGCTCCGCAAAAAATTTACGGGTCCCAGCATAAGGATCACCTGTCACATCTAAGTTAACACCATTAACGAAACCTTTAGATAACAAGTATTCGTGATCACTTTCACTTTTTTCTATTGACGTTACATAGTTTCGCGCATCATCGATACTTTTGATTTTAATGTCTGTGCGTTTCGATAGTTTATAAAGATTAACCTTAATCGGACCTATCAGAGGGCAAACCCATTGAAATAGATTTTCTCTTTCTTTGGTTCTAAGAATGGTATAAATCAGCGTATTTTCATCGTTAGATGTCAGGATCATTGAACGAGCCCAAGGGTAGGAGGTGATAGTGTAATCGATGTTTATGCTGTCTAAAATTGCTTTTACGCGTTGTGTTGCAATACCTGAAACTTCACCCTGTTCGTTCGTGTAATTAAACGGTCGCCACTCTTCAGTAACAACATTTAATTTTGCTACTACCAAGGTTGGTAATAGGGCCATTAAGAATAAAAAACAAAAGCGGTTTAACACAATACGAAACACACTAATCGAAACTCCTTAAGCAAATGCGGTTATGTAATTTTAGTACGTGATCGCATAAATAAATTCAAATTTAAGAACAATTTACTCCATTTTTAAGTTTCACTATATAACGTTGTATTACGTTTTTAAACTAAGAAATAAATTCTTAAAAAAGAAAGTTTTAAAAACTACATTAATTGTACGTTGTAAAAGAGGCTATGGATTGATTATAAAGTAATTTAAGTACACAGAAGCAGGCGCAAAAAAAAGGGCGTACAGCCCTTTTATAATATACTTAACTTTCAGAAGTCGCATTTTGCTCTAACGCTAACTTTTCTCGCTCAGCCTTAGATATATATTTTGGCTTATTGCTTTTATTTACTTTTTCGTTGGCTTTTTTGTCTTTCTTCTTGAGCTTTTCGTAGATTTTTTTACGACGGTTCATGATTATCTCAATAAATTTATCTTTGGTGATTTTAACACAGCAAGTTAAAAAGCAACCATATTATTCACTCGCTAAACTTAAATTGTATAAGAGCGCGGCATGATCACTCCCGTTAACGGGAAGCGTAGTAAAGCTACTAAGTTTAGCTGAATTGCTTAGTAAGCAGTGGTCTATTGTAATACCAATCAATGAATACAATGAGTTGGGTAAACTGATCGGAGTCCATGAAGAATAATGGCCTGAATTATCATAGCAGCTGCTGTATTTGGTCATTTTGGGGAAATGTGTTGAGTGCGGGTTTGTATTAAAATCGCCAAGTACAATGGTGTGTTTTAATTCAGTTTCACTTTCTAATAAGTTTTTAAGGTGTGTCAGCATCATATTGCGTTTATGCCAAAGCGTTTGTGTTCTTGGTGATGGCGGGTGAAGTGCAAATACTCTTACTTTTTTTTCACCGACAGCGAGCATAAGTTCCACAATTACACCACGTACACTGTTTTGAAAAATGTGATGTTTTTGGCGAGATAGTATTGGGTACTTCGAAATAATACCTATGCCATCCGGAAACCCCTCTAATTCAGCTGAGCCATAATCAAAGTAATCGCCTCTTAACCTAATGAACTCGGCTCTGTGGCTATCATTTACTTCAAATAGCACGGTAAGCTCCGCTCTATTTGTTCCAAGTATTTGATAGACTTTATTAATATTTGGATTGTAGTAATTTAAATTAAGTTGAAAAATACTAATAGCAGGCTGAACTTCGCTTACTGAAGATGAAAAAAGTGGCACCTTTGTAAATAGCAAACCAATAGATATAAACGTAAGCAATAAGCCAAATTTAATATTAAAACAGAGTAATAGAAATGAAATTGCGCTGGCAAATATAATCAACTGGGGTGTGATACTACTGCTCAAATCGAGCCAGTAGAGTTCGGATGCAAGGGATGAGTTTGACACTAAAACAAGCACCACAATAACACACCACATTAAAACCAGAAGATTTTTAGCCATATTTCTCATTTGTCTTTTAGTTAGTGTAATAAGTATAGGAGTTGATTAGCTATGATGATATTTTGACTTGTAATGGCGTTAGTAATGCGGCATTAGAGTTGTTTCAAATGAGTATAATCAATGACGTCTGAAAGCTACTGGCAAAATAAATAATTATTATCGCTATGCGCTAAGTCAAACTGGGCTGCTTACCCAGAATGAACATTCCTTTTTTAGAAAATGACTCTACATCAGTTTTACCTTGATAGAGGCAATGCAATCACAGTGCTTGATTATTAAACACAGTCGAACAAGCTATGCTTGCGAACCTGGTTTTATTTTTAAAAGAAATAGAAGTTCCTAAACCACTGTGCTAATCTGCGCGACCTTTTTTACTTAGGAGTTTTCTATGATTGTTGGTTTTGATTATGGTAGTTCAAACTGCGCCATGGGCGTAATGGATGAGTCATCACCTAAGTTAATTCCTTTAGAGCAAGGCAAACCCTATTTACCTTCTACTCTGTACGCGCAACACAACAGTTTGATTGTTGATTATGTCGCTAAAAATCTATCGAAAAATGCCGAGCATGAACACTATCTAGCATCACGAAAAGGCTTATTAAGTGGCATCCCTGCGCTTCGTGCTGATTTAGACTTAGCTTCACATGAAAGCGGCATTTACATTGGTAAAGAAGCAATAGAAGAATATATAGAATTCCCTGAAGAAGGTTTTTACGTCAAATCACCAAAATCGTTTTTTGGTGCAACAGGACTAAAAACAGAGCAAATTGCTTTTTTCGAAGATATTGCAACAGCCATGATTATGGCGATAAAAAAGCGTGCTGAAAGCCATTTAGGGCGTGAATTATTGCAAACGGTAATAGGGCGACCGGTAAATTTCCAAGCGGTTGGTGGCGAAGAAAGTAACCAACAAGCTGTTGAAATTTTAACAAAAGCGGCCAAGCGTGCAGGTTTTAAAGATGTGGAATTTTTGTATGAACCACTGGCTGCTGGAATCGATTTTGAAACGTCACTGAAGCAAGACAAAAAAGTACTCGTCGTTGATATTGGCGGTGGTACATCCGATTGTTCATTTGTGCAAATGGGGCCTTCATTTCGTGATAAGCATGACCGTTCTCACGATTTTCTCTCTCATAGTGGTAAGCGAATTGGCGGGAATGATCTTGATATTGCCCTTAGTTTTCATAAGTTAATGCCACAGTTTGGCTTAGGCACGCAAATGAAATCAGGGCTGCCAATGCCTCATCCACTATATTGGCAAGCCTGTAAAATAAACGATATTCATTTACAAAGTGAGTTCTACAGTGATGCAAATCACCGAGAATTAACCCGTTTGCTGCGAGAAGTAGAGCAACCAGATTTGTTAGCGAGACTGATAAAAGTATTAGAGAATAAACAATCTCATCAGCTAGTTAGGCAAGGCGAGCTTGCTAAAATAGCACTTTCTAAAGCAGCCGAACATTATGCTGATTTATCATTTATTGAAGCAGATCTAAAACAATCAATCACCAATAATGATTTGGGTGACGCGATTAATGACAGCTTAAAACAAATGATTAATTTAGCTGTTGATGCAATTAATAGTGCAGGTTGTCGACCTGATGTAGTTTACCTAACTGGTGGAAGTGCCCAGTCGCCATTATTAAAACATGCTTTACAAAATGCTTTGGGTAACATTCCAATGTTAAATGGAGATAATTTTGGTAGTGTGACTGCTGGCTTAACTAAATGGGCTAATAAATTGTTTAAATAATTTCATTATTCTTAGATTTGTTAAAATGGTCATAAAAAGACAAAAAGAATAAGCTGATCAGAGTTGTAATTGCTTGCTGTGATTGTTTATAGTTAAACGTGTTGCTAAAGGATGTAGCGCAACATACCGATATTTAACTGAATTTATGTCAAGGATGAAAATGGAATCTTCAATTCATACTCACAACGATGAAGTTGTTATAGCTGATAACTCAAATAGAACATTAGATGTTGTGTTAATTGTGATGTTAAGCGTTTTAATTATTGCAAATGGATATTTGGCCCATTACGCTTCACTAACACATTCAGCATTTGATGCTACTGAAAAGCAGGTTGCATTTGTAGTTGCAACAACATTTGGTCTCCCATTAGTTAGTCTTGTTACCAGCCTTTGTTTTCGAACAATGCGTAAATTTTCTCATCAAATTCGGTTGTTTACACTTACTTCAGCAATAGTGTTTGTATCGAACATGCCTCTTTTGGTGCTTATTTTTTAAAATATAACTGTAATCCTGCCGCCAACCCGCTAGCGGCAGGTTATTTATGGTTTATTATTACTAATAATAACGCATTCACTGTCAATTATCGCAGTTAAACTTAACGACTCAGCATTTACTAAAGTGCCAACGATAGCTGATATACTTGTATTTGCATCTGCTAAATTCATTTCACCTTGATATACGTATACCATAGTACTTAGGTTTGTTTGGTAAGTTTGACCAGCTTTCATTTTGACAATTTATATTTTAGTGGTGCTATCCAATGTATCATTTTGTAATATATCCCCGCCATAAATATGTGTTACACCAGTATCTTGAGTGGTGTAATGCTTATAACCTGCAGATCGACCTAATTCTTCAGGTAACACCCAAATCTGTATCAATCGGTTGCGGTCATTATTTGGATAAATCTCATTATGTTAAAACCCTTCACCGCCAGCACGTTGTACTTGTGCTTCGCCTGCTTTTAGAGATTAACATGTTCCAGAGAGCCCTTGTGTACAACTGTTCCCTCTAACATCACAGTAATGACATTAATCTCTTTGTGTGGATGCATTGCTGTTTCACCAAAAGGGTTAAATTTTTCATCTGCTAAGTAAACAAATTGGCCTAAACCCTCAAAGATTAGAGGGGATTTTTGACTGCCAAACAATCTGCTGTCAGTGACTAAACGATGTACTGTTAAACCTGCAAATCCAACTAATGGTAATGAGTTTTTTGTAAGAAGTTTCACTGTATCTTCCGGTAATAAATTCGTTTTTTACTGGTGTAATATTAGAATGGCTTAATGGCTTAATGGCTTAATGGCTTAATGGCTTAATGGCTTAATGGCTTAATGGCTTAATGGCTTAATGGCTTAATAGCTTAATAAATATAGATTTTGGTTTATATAAATCGATGAGTAATAAAAGTCGTGTGTTAAGTAACAACCCAATGATGAGATGGTTTTTTGGCAGATGCCGAAAAGGATAATTTCACATTGACTGCAGAGCGTTTAGCAATATCAAAAGCTTAAGTAAGCAGAAAATCGCTATGCTTGAAAATGCATTAGATATTACGTTATCAGAATGAATAACTCGTACCTAAAAATAACTAAAACCTATAGAGCTTATATAATCCATTGCAAGCGCAAAGATGATTTTAGTTTTTGCTAAAAAACCTCGGATGTTCATCACTTGGATTCTATGCTAGCCCAGATTATTTAGGAATCATGAAGTGCTAAGCTTAATCCCGAACAGTTGAAATGATATATTGGTTGGTGCTGAATAAAAGTAAGTGTTTACAGGGCATTACCATTTCAATAATGTCAAGTCGCAACAGGTGTCGTTTACAGCAAAATTAATAGATGATAATTTTAGCATAGCAAGCGACAATCTATGGTTTGCTAGTTCATTTAAAAGGGAAGCGATTGCTTCCCTTTTGAAAGCTCTAACTATATATAGTGAAAAGTTCGGCATTTAACCAAAGGTGCACTAATATACTTGCGGCATAACCAAGAGCAATCACTGGGGCCCATTTCAGATGACCGAAAAAAGTATAATAACCTCGTGCTTGACCCATTAATGCAACACCTGCCGCAGAGCCAATAGACAGCAAACTACCGCCGACACCTGCTGTTAACGTAATTAATAGCCATTGACCATGGGATAATTCTGGCGACATCGCTAACACTGCAAACATTACAGGGATGTTATCAATAACTGCAGAAATAATCCCTAAAAACACGTTTGCAGTAGTTGCAGACCAGCCACCATATAACACTTCGGACATTAATGTTAGGTAACCCAAGAATCCTAAACCTCCGACACAAACAACGATGCCGTAGAAGAACAGCAATGTATCCCATTCTGCACGTGAAACTTTAGCGAAAACATCGAATGGCACTACGCTACCGAGTGATTCCAAACGTTTCTTATCGCCTTTGCTTTCAGCAAGTGCTTTTTTGCGAGCAAGCGAGCCAGGTAATGTCATGCGCAGGAAGTAACCGAAAAATTGCAAATATCCTAAGCCCATCATCATGCCAAGAACTGGCGGTAAGTGAAGTAAGCTATGACAAAGAACAGCAGTTGCAACAGTTAAAAGGAACAAACATAAAATACGAATTGCACCGCGCTTCAACTCAACGTCTTCTTGTGCAGCCCCTGGTTGTTTACGCTCAACAAAGAAGCTCATAATGGCAGCTGGTACGATATAATTAGCTACCGCAGGCAGGAAAAGTGCAAAGAACTCAAAGAACTCAACTTTCCCAGCTTGCCACACCATTAAGGTTGTTATATCACCAAATGGGCTAAATGCACCACCAGCGTTCGCTGCAACAACAATATTAATACAACATAAGTTGATGAACTTCTTATCGCCTGCTGCAACTTTCATAACAACGGCACACATCAATAATGCAGTTGTTAAGTTATCAGCAATAGGTGATATAAAAAATGATAACCAGCCAGTTAGCCAAAAGAGGGCCGGGTAGCTAAACCCTTTACGCACCATCCAAGCACGTAATGCGTCAAATACACGGCGTTCTTCCAATGCATTTATATAGGTCATGGCAACAAGCAAAAATAACATCAACTCAGCGAATTCTAGTAAGTTATGCCTAAATGCCGCTTCGGTTACACCGGGTAAATCGTTATTAATGTAATAGCTTCCGATTAATATCCAGATAAGGCCTGCAGCGACTAAAACGGGTTTTGATTTTCGCATGTGAAGCTTTTCTTCGAGCATAACAAGTGTGTAAGCCAATACGAATATAGCAATACAGATAAACCCGATAGTACTAGTTGTTAAATCAAGTGGTTGGCTACCTACAGCAGATGCAGCCATTAATGATGGTGTAAACAGCAAGCAGCTGAATAGGAGTAAACACAAATACAGCTTATTATTCATGGTGAAGCCTTGTCCTAAATTTGCAGCGATTGTTAAAAACGGGCGAACATTAACACAAAATATTAACAATTTGCATAAGACAGAGGTCTAAATGGCTAAATCTTTTTAAATACTGATAATAGATGTAAATAATGTGCGAAAGTTAGGCTGCTGACTATGTGTTGAATATTAAAATATCCATTGAATACTGGCTGATTTATGCAGCTAAACATAAAAGCCCAGCGGTCGCTGGGCTTAAAAACACATAATTTACCAAATACGAACGCGATCTTCTGGCTTAAGGTAAAGCGCGTCGCCTTCTTTAACATCAAATGCTTTGTACCATGCATCATGGTTACGCGGTGCAAGTGCACGGAAACGACCTGGCGCATGCGTACCTGCACGAAGTTGGTTAAGCATGCTTTGTTCAGTACGCTTTTCTTTCCACACTTGAGCCCATGCTAAGAAAAAGCGCTGGTCACCAGTTAAACCGTCAATTACTTCAGCTTCTTTACCATTTAAGCTTAACTTATAAGCATGGTATGCCATAGCAAGGCCACCTACATCACCAATGTTTTCGCCAAGGCTGTTACGGCCGTTAACAAAGTTATCAGGAATTGGCTCGTACTTGCTGTATTGCTCTGCAAGTTTATCTGCTTTTGCTTCAAATGCTGCGCGATCTGCATCAGTCCACCAATTACGTTGAATACCATTGGCATCTGATTTAGAACCCTGATCATCAAAGCCGTGACCCATTTCATGGCCAATTACCGCGCCGATTGCGCCATAGTTAACCGCTGCATCAGCATTAGGATCAAAGAATGGTGGTTGTAAAATTGCTGCTGGGAAAACAATCTCGTTAAATGAACTGTTGTAGTATGCATTTACACGTTGTGGTGTCATGCCCCAACGGTTACGGTCTGTTTTTTCAAGCTCTTTAGCTGCGCTTTCAGCACGGAAAAACTGACGCGTGTTTTTAATGTTGCCCATTAAATCGTCTTTGGCTATTTTTAAGCCATCAAATTCTTGCCATACATCTGGGTAACCAATTTTAGGGTTAAATGCAGCAAGTTTTGCTTTTGCATTTACTTTGGTCTCTTCACCCATCCAATCTAAGCCTTCAATACGCTCACCCAGTGCTGTACGCAGGTTTTCAACCAGTTCAGCCATTTGTGTTTTAGATGATTCTGGGAAGTAACGATTTACGTATACTTTACCAATTGCAAAGCCAAGAGACTCAGTGCTAGACATTTCACTGATTGCACGCTTCCAACGAGGGCGAGGCTCTTGTTGACCACTTAATTCTTTACCGAAGAATTCAAAGTTGTTTGCATAAATTTCTTCAGAAAGAAGGCTGGCATTACCGCGAATTGCGTGGAAAGTTAAATAGTCTTTCCATACATTAAGGTCTTCACCGTTAAT
This sequence comes from Pseudoalteromonas sp., assembly GCF_041629635.1. Taxonomy (GTDB): domain Bacteria; phylum Pseudomonadota; class Gammaproteobacteria; order Enterobacterales; family Alteromonadaceae; genus Pseudoalteromonas. Next base: position 26,607 of record NZ_JBFKMX010000004.1, read on the forward strand.
TAGCGCGATCATTGCTTTAATTGGCTCAGGTTGAGACACATTTAACTGTGGTACTTTATAGCCTGTTTGTTCGAAATATAGATCCCAGTTAAAACCAGGGTATTCTTTTGCCAAATCTGCACGTTTAATTTGATTAAGGGTCAAATCACGGTTACGACGTTTCTCACGTGGCCAGTGACCTTCTGCAATTTTAGTTTCTAATGCTAAAATTTCTTTTGCGCGTTCTTCAGTGTTTTCAACACCCGCAAATTTTAGTGCGCTGGCAATATGTGCAACATAAGCATCACGTGTTTTTGCAAAACGCTCACTGTCTTCTAAATAGTATGAGCGATCAGGTAAACCTAAACCGCCAGCACCCATTGACATCTCATATTGGTTTGGATCTAAACGGTTAAACCACATACCACCCCAAATCGGTGAAGATACACCCGTTAACCAAGCATTACCAAATAGTTTTGTTAAATCATCCGTACCTTTAACAGCACTGATCTCATCTAATAAACCTTGGATTGGTGTAATGCCTTTTTTGTTGATTGTTTCAACGTCCATATAGGCATTGTAAAAGTCAGCAATAAGCTGCTCTTCAGCATTAAGATCTTTACGGCTAATAATATCGTCGATAATTTCTTTTACTTGCTTTTCACTGCGCTCCGCAAGTGCTGTAAATGCACCAAAGCGTGTTTTGTCGGCAGGCATAATGTAATTGTCGTACCAAGTACCACTTGCATACATAAAGAAATCATCGCCTGGTTTAATTTCAAGATTACGTGCTGTTAAATCAACACCAAAGCTACCTAATTCCGCTTTGTTTTGAGTTTGATTTTCGGCAACTACTGGCGCAGCAGCTTGTTGTTTTTCTACTTTCGATGTTTCAGATTGTTGGTCACCACAACCAGCAAGAAACGCAGTTGCAAGCGCAACTGCTAGCATTGATTTTTTCATTAAGATTTCCCTTAGCGTTTATTTTTTCTATTTTGCGTTAAAAACAGCAAAACTTAGCTTGTTTTTAACCAAATTAAGACAAGATAGCAAATAGAACACGTTTAATAGCACGCTGTATTGTAAATAAATATGTCTCACCCTTTGATATTTCCTTAGAGATGTTAGGTAAACTGCATGTCGGTTTTTATAATGATTAAAAGCTGGGTCGAAAACCCATTAATAATGTCAGCTTGTTTATTTCTGATAAAAAGAAGAATGTTTAAGATAATTATTATCTTCTTAAGGTGATGGTGTACTTAATTAGCTGTTTCAGTGATTACTTTGGCATAGTAAATAACACAATTATCACATCCGTTATCCTTAGAGTGCAATTGTTTCACCCTCATTTGAGATGATAAACTGGAAGTCAGTTTTGAATTTATTTAGCATGTTTAAAAGTCTAAATAGCGATTAATGAGAACTTGATCACCCAATTGCCAACTTGCATTGCCTTAACCCCAAGGTATCGTGATTTTACATTTTAGATCATTGGCGGCGACATTTGCATCTTCAGGACGAGTATGAGCATAACGGTACCACGTTTCATGCTCTGGATGAAAATAAGAAGCGATAGGTAATAAACAGACATCTATTTCACCAAACTGTTTATTTATCTCATTAAAGTGTTCGGAATAACCGCTATCACCTGCAAAAAGAGTGTTTTATTATCTTTTACAATAAGCCAACCACCCCACAGGGCTTTATTGCTTTCGTCATAAATAAAAGGAATCCAAATGCGACTATTAAAATGTTGTGCGGATATAAAATGCATATTCGTTTAGCCAATAGATGTTGTTGTAAACCAATCCATTGCCGTAATGGTTTTCATCAAAATAGGCAGCAAAGCCTAAGGATCCAAGTTTATGCGTCTCATTACCAATAAGGTTGGCATCATGTTTGTTAAACTGGTCACAATGTAAGTGCGAATACATAACCACAGTAATTGGTTTTTTGGGTGAGGGTGAATACTTGGATGCTTTTCTTTCAAAGTCATTGACTAATTCAAAAGCAATATTTGCAGGACAGTTAGAGTGGTTAAATACCGGGTCAATTAAAAGCCGCTTACCGGAATGCGTATTAACTTCAAAGCTTGCAGGACCCAACCAATTTATCGTAAAACCACTGTTACTAGTAATTAATACATTTTTGCCTTCAAACTGTCAGTTTTCCATCTCAGTTTCACATTTGATTCTTGCGCTAGCTGAGTAACAATTGTCTTAGCAACTGAAGGGGTAAGTTTTTGTACCAGGCTAACGATTTATGTAGCGACCTTCTGTTAATAGCACAGTAATTAGTTTGTCTGAGGCGAACTGTTGGTGTTGATTTGTTTGACAACTAGTCACCAAACTAAATGAGATAAAATACCAAAACAGTCGAAGTATATTCATTAATTTATGGTATTTTCAGTATGTTTTGGGCCACCACTATAGTAGGTTAAAGTGATTTTTCGCAGAGTGTAAATGACAAAACAAATTCCTGCTAAAACTGAGGTGTAAATAATTGCACTGAGTGTACCAAAAATAAAACTTAAACCTAGAGTAAACCCAAGCATGCACTCTGCTCGATAGATCTTTATCAACGGCGCAATAAACACAACAACGAAAAACAAGAGATTTGCATAATTTAAAAAGCCTAGATAAACACAACCTGAGATTGATGCTCCATAGTTAAAAGAAAGTACAAATCCAATCAAAGTCAGCGTAGTTTGGGCACGCTTATATGTGTATCTGTTAAACTCCATTTTCATTATTAAAAGAGCAACGCAGACAAAAGAAGGTATTAATATCATCGACAACCAATCGGGCAATGGAAAAACTAACGAGTTGGGAGAGAAAGTATAAATTGTTAAGGTGAAGTGTTTGGTATCTAGGTTAATGAGTCCGAATTGCAATATGCCCATCAGGGCAGTTAGAGTCCATATCAATTTATTTTTTAACATTGCTGATGCCACTTTGTCGTTTTTATACAAATAAAGCAAAACTCGAACCAAAAATAAAATGTATATAAACCTGTATGTTACATCTTAACTTTTTATTAATGTGGAGATTTTGGTTAGATTTTAGCGAAAGGGACTTGTAAATTGGTCTTTTTCACAACGTTCAATGATATAATTTTAGAACTTTGCGCTTAATTATTTTCACTATGGTATTTTCAGATTTTCGTTTAAACAAAACGCTTTTAACCACACTTCAACAATTAAATTATTTAGAGCCTACACCAATACAGCAAATGGCGATTCCTGAGGTATTGAAGGGAGCAGATTTAATAGCCCATGCGCAAACAGGCACAGGCAAAACAGCGGCATTTATGTTGCCAATTATTCATCATATTTTAGAGCAAGATAAAACGTCATCCTTGCAAAAAAATCAAGTAAGCGCACTTGTTTTAGTGCCGACAAGAGAGCTCGCTCAGCAAGTTGCTAAGGCTTCAGAAACCTATAGTCAAAACAGTCAAATTAGCGTTGCGTGTTTATATGGTGGGGCAAATATTGGCCCGCAAGAAAAACAGCTCGCAAAAGGTGTACAGGTTGTGGTTGCCACGCCAGGGCGGTTGCTCGACCATTTAATTAAGGGCACTGTCGATTTATCCCATCTAACTCATTTAGTGTTTGACGAAGCCGATCGCATGTTAGATATGGGGTTTATCGGAGAAATAAAACGTATCATGCGACGTGTTCCTGAAAAAAGGCAAACATTATTGTTCTCAGCTACGGTTGATGAACATGTAATTAAGAATGTAAGTCAATGGCTAAACGACCCACAACGAGTTGGAGTCGATGCGCCAAATACGGCTGCAACAAAAGTTGAACAATTATTTTATGCTGTAGATGAAGAACGCAAACGCGAATTAATTGCTTACACCATAGGTAAAAATAATTGGCATCAAGTGCTAGTATTTACCCGTACCAAAAATTATGCCGATGAATTGGCTAAAGAACTTAATAAAGACGGACTAAAGGCACAGGCAATTCATGGTGATAAGTCACAAGGAGCGAGAAATAAAGCATTAGAGCAATTTCGAGATGGTGAACTGCGTGTGTTAGTTGCAACCGATGTTGCTGCGCGAGGCATTGATATTCCATCGTTAGATTTCGTTATAAATGCTGAATTACCTTATGTGGCAGAAGATTATGTGCATCGAATTGGTCGAACAGGGCGAGCGGGTAAAGCAGGCACTGCAATTTCACTTGTTAGCTTAGATGAAAACTGGCTACTTGAAGAAATAGAAGTACTACTTGATGAACGTCTTACCCCGCAATGGTTAGCCGGCTTTGAGCCAGACCTGACACGTGAACCAAAAGACAACCGAAAGAACACGGCAAAATCACGAAAACAGCGTGATAAAAAGCGTATTTTAGGTCAGCGCAATCATAGGCGAAAAAAGAATAAATAGTGATATTACTGATTGCTTTTTCACAATAGAGGAACACATCACGCTGAGAGGTAGTATATCTATTAATTAATGTATTAAGTTATGTTTTTCATAAAGTTATCTTGAATCAAAATAAAATGTAATGTTCAGATTCAATTTTATTAGAAACTCAGTAACTACACATAATTGAATAACTCACACGTTAAACTTGTGATCATAGTAAGGCCACTTAAAGATAATAAGGCTGAGAGTGACATTTTATTTGCGCTTCTACATTAATTAGAATTTAAGTTAAGAAGCGCATTACAAGGAAATATATTAAAAACCGTAACTATCAAAGCTAAAATACAAAGCTAAAATAAAAATTTTTTACTTTATAAAATAGCCAATTGTTTGCCAATTGCTGTCAATAAACACCATAGATAAGGTTTCAATGCTTTGCGATTTATTTTCGTATTGTGTGTTAAATTGGAAAACTTTATAGCGACCATCAGGCATACCAGGTAGTTTTGTGTGTTCGGTCACCTCTACTAAGGTTCGATTTATTAATTTGCCAAGAGGAAATCGAACCTGCTCCAAAGCTGTTTGCCATTGTTTTTCATTTACAAGTTTTTGAAATCGTTCACTGGTGCCTTGCCAAGATGTTGCGTACTCGCCTTTATCAATGAGGGTTAGCCACTCATTTGCAGATGGTTCTATTTTAAGTTGGCTTGCAAATAGATTAGCCGAAAATAACAGTAAAAAAATTAAATACTTCATAGTTTAGTGTGTCCTTTTAAGTTGTTTTTGTTGGTATTTTTTAACTACCATTTTCTTTATATTTTTCTTTATTTCTCGCGCCTATTTTGTATAGCAGCGGGCGCAGTGCACGTCGTAATTTTGGGAAAAGATAAGCAAGTGTGGTGAGTTTGCCACTAAACCATGGCATTGCTATTTCTTCTTTTTCATTAATGGTTAGTGCAACAATAGCACTCGCAACATCAATTGCACTACTCATAGGTTGTGAATAGACTATATCTTCCACTTCGTCTATTTCGTCCATTATAAAACCGGTATTAATCGGACCCGGTGATACAACAGCCACTTTTAGATTGTATTGTGTTAATTCATCGAACAATGAATAGGTAAATGCTCTTAATCCTGCTTTGGTTGCAGCATAAACTGCGGCGCCTTGCAGTGGTGCACGACCCGCAAGTGAGCCCACCATGACGATTGCACCATTATTTGATTTTTTAAGATAAGGTAAACACAAGCTGGTTAAGGTAAGTGGTGCTGTTAAATTGACCTGAACCATATTAGTCACTTGTAAGGGGGACAGACCTTGAAATTCCCCTCGATGATGCAGACCTGCATTATTCACAAGGACATCTATTGAACCAAAGGTGTTAATTACGTCATCAACGAGCGTAGCAAGGTTATTAATATCACCAATATCACAAAGGAATATTTCGGCATGAGCATATTGGTTAATTTGTTCAGCAAGTTCTTTTAGTGGGCCTTCGTGCCTTGCAACTAGCGCGATATTCGCTCCTAGTTTTGCAAATTGTTTCGCTGTCTCAGCGCCGACACCTTTAGAAGCACCTGTTATTAAAACCGTTTTATTTTTATAATTATTCATTTCAATAGCCATTCAAGGTACATTAAAGCAAGATTGATGTTTAATTTATCTGAAAATGTATGGAAACACTATTAGCACTTATTGGTTTGTTAATCACATTATTTATCTTAGGCGGTGTGATCGTAGCATGGATCAGCTTTGCCAAAATACGAAGTGCAGATGAAAAAATAAAGGAACTGACACTTGCAGTGCTTCATTTAAAGTCGCTGGTAAAAAAATTAAGTGATAATGTTACTGAAAACCAATTGAGCCAATCTCCGCCCACTGAATTTGAAAATGAATCTCAACCGGCACAACAATCTTCGAAACCCATCTTGCACGAAGGTTCACCAGAATATCAAGCAAGAGAAACAGAGAATCTAAAAGCCACAGCTACGAATAAACCGCCTATTGAGCAAGAAAATAAAACAAAAGTAAGCTTGGCAGAGCGCTTAGAAATGTTTCTAGCTAACAATGGGTTACTTTGGATTGGTGGTGTAATTCTCGCCCTTGGTGGTGTGTTCCTTGCAAAGTATTCAATTGAATCTGGGCTTATTTCAATTACTGTAAGGTTAATCATTGGTGGCGTTTTTGCCACTTCACTTGTTGTACTGGCAGAGTATCTCTATCGAAAGCATCAAGGAAATGCAGAGTATATTACTACCTGTGCGGCGCTAGCGAGTGGTGGGGTGATCACAGGCTTTGCCCTCGTGCTCGTTACCTTTAGTTACTATCAGTTTATTTCACCTTTTATTGCGTTTGCGGGACTTGGTGTAATATCGCTTTTAGCCACAGCGTTAGCGCTGCGGTTTGGTCCATTACTCGCGGTAATAGGCATTATTGGCGCTTATGCGGTACCTGCATTAGTGAGCACAGGCAGTAATAATGTGTTTGCTCTTCTATTATATGTAAATTTTGTTTCACTGGCTGCTATTTGGGTGGTTCACAAGGTAGCTAAGCAATGGCTATGGTGGCAAAGTTTTGTCGGCCATTTTTTATGGTTGAGTATAAGTGTTTTTATCGCGGATAATGCCGATATTTGGATAATTTTAGCGACAATTTTCGTTGGCTTGTACTTGTATGTAGTTTCAAGTGTTTTGGGCTGGCGATTGACTCGTATTAATGCAGAAGCACTGCCAATAAAAATCTTATTAATGCCAAGAAAAGAACAGTTAGCAATTGTGCTAAGTGTTTTATTACTTTCTTTATTTTATATATTACACAGCTTTAATAGCAGCTTAATTATTGTCACCATACTATTAAGCTGCTTATGTTTGTACTTACCACTTAGGCACAGTGCTTTTGATTTATGGCCATTTGTGTCATTACTTTTTAATTGTTTTGTCATTCTAAACTACCCACCGCCAATTGAATTAACTGACTCAATGCTTACTTTTTCAGGCATGTTTTTATTTGCTCAGGTGATGGCGATTAGTTACTTCGTGTATGCAGTTGTTTTTCAAAAGGTACACAATGAGCGGCCAAGTTTTAGCTTGCTGTTAGCAACAGGCCCCGTATTACTGTTTGCTCTTTCGTATATTGTTGCTCCGAACGAAGTTGAAACAGCGTTGTATTCACTTTGGACGCTATATTTGGTGATGATAGCCGGCTACGCATTATGGCAAACAACTAGATCTAATCATGTAATGGCTAAAATTACTTTCTGGATTCTGGCAAATACTAATTTGGCTTTAGTAGCATCCATGTGGCTAAATGCGAGCACATTAACCTTAGCAATCTGTAGTCAGCTTGTACTTATCGCCTATGGTCAAAAGCGCTTTAGTATAGATCTGCCATTGTGGTTAAGCAAAATTGCACTAACACTTGTGATGACTCGAATTACGCTTTCGCCATGGACTGCAAAGTACAGTAATGAAACAATTGTTGGTGTACATTGGAGCTTAATTGTTTTACCAATAATAACAGCCTTAGTGTACTTTGCTTATAGACTGCATACCAACCTAGCGCTAAAAAAATGGTATGAAGGTGCTTTAGTTCATTTAGTTGCGTTGTTTGTAACAACTGAAACAAGTTATTTTTTAGTTGGGCGTTATCCTGATTTTAATAATCTTAATTTTGCTGAACTTGCTGTTTTATCGATGAACTGGCTACTGCTTGCGGCTGTGTATTGTTGGCGATATAAATTAAATGAGCGAAAGCTTTACTTATATGCTGCGTTAGGCATTACAATTGCAAGTGCTTTGGCGCATGTTGTGATTAATACACACTATAACCCGTTTTTAACGTCTATTGCAGTTGGTGAATACTTCTTTTTAAATTGGTTACTAGTAATTTGGGCAGCACCTGCAATAGTACTTGGCGTTGTTTATCACTTTAATCTTCAGCCAAGCATTTTAAAAATTAGTAAACAAAAATTACTATTGCCCTTAATTGCAGTCTTTGGTTTTTTATTTATAAACGGTGTGATACGTGACTATTTTCAAGTTAATCAAATTTGGCTCAAGCTTTCGACCAGTCAGGCTGAAATTTACGCCTATTCAGTGGTTTGGTTAATGATTGCTGCTGGCTTTATACTTTTAGGGCAACAAAGGAACAAAGCAGTACTTTATCAATCCGGATTTGTTATATTGCTGGTTGTAATATTAAAAGCATTTTTATTTGATATGGCGCATTTTGATGGGCTTTATCGAGCTATTTCGTTTATTGGTTTAGGATTATCGTTAGTTGCTTTAGGCTGGTTATTTACTCGTTTCAAGTTGTCTAACAAAGAGGATGTTAAATGATCGTTCTGATCATCATTTGTTTTATTATGTGGCTTTTTATGATGTGGCTGACATATTCAAAAAAGTTAAACAGTGTTAACCACTTAATCACGAAATCTGAGGGTGTCTTATATGTTCGAGATACACCTATTGCGCGATTAATAAAAGGTTTGTCGGTATCGATAGCAATAGATGAAATAAGGCAAATCGAAGCAACGAATACGCATGTGATCCTGCGTACTGCAAAGAGCTCGGTTGATCTCTTTATCAACCATCGTTTTATTAATAATGTACTTGATTATCTCAAAGAGGAATTGGACGAAATCGAGATAAAAGATTTGCGCCCAATTGGTAAGTAAAGCGCTATTTACTTAGCGCTTGCTTTAATTTACTGCCTGCTTTAAAACTGACTTTATTTTGCCCTGCAATCGTTATTTGTTCACCAGTTTGTGGGTTTCGCCCTTGTTTTTCTGGGTGATAGCTCAATGAAAAGCTGCCAAAGCCAGGTAATTGCACTAAGTCACCTTCAGATAAAGAACGAATAATAGTATTCATTAGGCTTTCTACAATCAGTTTTGATTTTGCTTTTGTAATGTCATTTTGTTTTGCAATTTCATCTATTAGTTGGGATTTATTCATAATAGCGCCCTTAAAAAGCGGCAAAGGCTAATCGTCTGTTGTCTAGGAGTCAAGTACTCTGGTGTTTGTAGCGGACTTTCTTAGCAAAAAAGTGTGATAGGAAAATGTGATCGGGTTTTAGTTCAATTGCGTAAATTACAGATGACAGAGTTAATTGCGTTGTTAGAGAAATTTATGGAATTATTAGTTTCTGTATTAGCCTATCAAAAAGCCCGTGACGAAGGCAGAAAAGATCCCATTGAGCGAGATTTTGAGTGGGCAGAGCTAAACTTAAGTTATTTTGAAAGTCATAAATGTGAATTCGGTTTATGCGATAACATTGAAAGCACAGCTTCTCCTTTGGATTAACTATTTTTTGTAAGGGAACTCAAACACGTTTTACTAATAAATCATTCAATAGCTCTTTTAATGGTGTTTATTAAATAAACAGATGTTCACACATCTTTATTTTTTCTGACCGTTCGAAATCAATTTTAACCGTTTATCATTTTTAGTTTTTCAAAATGTTTCACATTGTTATGGTTTGTGTATCAAAACAACTAAAACGGGTAACACTATGAAATCAGAAAATGCTATTAGCGCAATTGGCGATACTTTTTTAGCGCCAACAAAAGCGTTTAACGGATTAAAAGAAGCAAAAGGCTGGTCTTGGCTGGCAATCATCTTAATTTTTATTTTTGGCGTTTCGTCGCAAGTCATTTATTTCAACTCAGTTGATCAAGCTTTCTTTGTTGAGCAACAAGTGGCACAAATGGAACAAAGTGGCGATTATAACCCCGCACAACTAGAACAAGCTGAGGCGATGACCGCACAGCAGTTCCCAATGATGTGGATTTTCTCTGCAATTGGTGTGTTGATTGGTGTACCAACCATTTTTTGTATCTTTGCGCTTTATTACTACTTGATTGGCAAACAAGATATGGATTGTCATATGAGTTATGGCGATTGGTTTGGATTTACTGCATTCACCAGTTTACCAACTATTTTCGCTGCAATGGGTACTATTGTCTTGGTGTTAACAGCCTCAACTGGTGATATTCCGATGAGTGTCTTAACATTCGCTTCACTTAACCAATTAGTATTTGGCTTTGAAGCAAACCACGCGTTTGCAGGGCTATTAGAAAGTATCAATATTTTTTCAATTTGGTCGTTGGTACTAACTTATGTTGGCTTAAAATCTTGGACGAACTTTAGCAATAACAAAGCATTACTATTTGCATTACTACCAAGCCTGTTAATTTACGGTATTTGGGCAATCATCGCAGCACTTTAATGTGCTGCTTTTTTTCAGGGGTTGAAAATGAAAAAACTTGTAATTGTAATTGTTGCTATCGCCGCATTTGTTGCACTGATTGTCAGTCAGCAAATCAAAGGAGACAGTAAAGTACCTGAAGTTAAAGTGACGGTTGCAGAAAAAGGTAAAATCAAAGATTCCATCTTGGCATCAGGTACACTGGTGTTTAACACACAAGTACAACTTCGCTCTGAAGTCACAGGGCGAGTAGAGCGCGTATTTGTTGAGGAAGGGCAACGTGTTGAAAAAGGCGATATGCTAATGCAACTCGACACAGAAGCCTTTGAAGCTGAAGTTGACCGTTATAAAGCGCTAGTAAGACAAAGCGAAATTGATATTGAACGTGCACAAACACAACTCAAAAACTTTGCATCACAGTTAAAGCGTCAAAAAGAATTATATGATGTTGGGCTTTCGCAGCAAGAAATTTATGACAATGTAAAAAATGCTAAAGAGCTTGCTGAAATTGATGTGGAAGCGCGTAAAGAATCTCTTAATCAAGCAAAAGCATCACTGTCTATTGCAGAAGATCGTTTAAGTAAAAGTGTTTTTAGAGCAACAATGAGTGGTTTGCTTGCATCGGTAGATATTAAAGAAGGCGAGACGGTTATTGCCGGTACCACCAATATTGTCGGTTCAGATCTGATGTTACTTGCTGATCCGAGTAAAATATTAGCGGAGCTTAAAGTAGATGAAACGGATATAGCAAACATTAAGCTAAATCAAGAAGCTGAAATCTACGCTGCTGCCTACCCTAATAAACCGTTTATTGGTCAAGTAATTCATATTGGCACTTCGGCAAAACAGTTTGCTGGCTCACAAGGGCGTTCATTTAAAGTAAAAGTATTATTGAATACTGATGAGCGTACACTTTATGCCGGTATGAGTTGTCGCGCTGAAATTGCTACAGCAATAGGCGAAGATGCAATTAAGTTACCTATTGAAGCGGTGCAAAATGAAAAAGACAAACATTATGTTTGGTTGTTAAATGATGACAACACAGTAACAAAGAAATCAGTTGAATTAGGGGTTTCATCAGATATTGAACAAGCTATTGAAGAGGGCGTAAGTGCAGAGCAGAAAGTTGTTGTAGGCCCAGCTCGAGCAATTAGCAAATTAAAAGAAGGCGAAAAAGTTAAAATAAAAGCGGATGAAAAGGACACAAAAGATGTCAGTGATCGCGCTTAATAACATTCGTAAAGAATATAATATGGGTGAGCAAACATTTCGAGCACTTGATGATGTTAGTTTAACCATAGATGAAAATGAATATTTGGCGATTATCGGTCCTTCTGGTTCAGGTAAATCAACGCTTATGAATATTATCGGCTGCTTAGATGTTGCCACCAGTGGTGAGTATGTATTACAGGGTAGACCTGTAAAAAAAATGACAGAAACGGAACTTGCTGGTCAACGTAACAAAAGTGTGGGGTTTATTTTTCAAAGTTTTAATCTTATTCCCCGTGCAAGTGCATTAAGTAATGTAATGCAGCCGCTTATTTATCGCTTTATTTCAGCTAAAGAGAGGCAAAAATTAGCGACAGAAGCCCTAGAAAAAGTGGGACTTGGCGACAAGCTCAATCATTTACCATCACAATTATCAGGCGGTCAAAGACAGCGTGTAGCAATTGCAAGGGCGTTGGTAACTAAACCTGATATTTTATTAGGGGACGAACCTACCGGTAACTTGGATAGTAAAACAACTCATGAAATCATGATGTTATTTGATGAATTACACCGTGAAGGGCACACAATAATTCTGGTTACTCACGAGCAAGAAATTGCGGAACACTGTCACCGAGTGATCCGATTAGTCGATGGTAACGTGGTATCCGATACCCGAAATAGCGAGGAAAAAGCATATGTTTAAATCATTTCTTGCGATTATTGAAGGTACAAAGGCTGCTCTACAAGCAATTCGTGCAAATGCTATGCGAAGTGCGCTCACCTGTTTAGGCATAATTATAGGTGTTGCGGCGGTTATTACTGTGGTTGCAGTAATGCAAGGTTTTACTAAACAAATTAACGACCAACTTGCTGATATGGCACCCGATGTGACAACCATTAAGCCCTATACAACACCACAGCAAGAAATGCTTGGCAAGCGCTCATACCTGACAGTGAATGATTTTGAAACACTCAAAGGGAAAGTTGATGGGTTTGATACGATAACAGCACAAATGATGGCATTTCGTTTTCAAGGAGCAGTGGAGTACAAGGGTGAAAGCCATAATACGCGAGTAGTGGGTACAGAGTCGAATTACCAAAAAGCGTATCGCATTTACCCTGAATCGGGTCGTTATATTCGTCCTCAAGATGATGAAAAACGTCGTCGTGTGGCGTTTATTGGGGAAAGTTTAATTGAAAAATTAAAGTTACCTAAAAACCCTGTTGGTGAATATATAAAACTTGGTGGAGAGTGGTTCCGTATTATTGGTGTTGCTGAAAAGCAAGGTAGCTTTTTAGGGTTTGATCAAGATGATTACATTAATATTCCAATTAGTACCATGCAGTTACTTGAAGGGAATCAACGCAAACCATATTTCCAAATTATGTTTCGTTTAAAACCTGATGTTGATGAAGCCAAAACATTAGCGCAAATGAAACGAATCTTAAGGCAAAATCATAAGCTGACAAAAGATCAACATGATGATTTTGAATTTGAAACAGCTGAAAAGGCCCGAGAAAACATTGATAAATTTACTGGTAGTGCAACGGCCATTACTGCAGGCATTGTTGGCATTAGCTTGATTGTCGGTGGTATTGGCGTGATGAATATTATGCTAGTTTCAGTCACGGAGCGTACGCGTATTATAGGCACACTAAAAGCGTTAGGTGCAACACCAGGCTTTATCATGCTGCAATTTTTGGTTGAAGCCGTGGTTTTAAGTCTCTTTGGTGGCATTATTGGATTAATGACTGGTTATGGCGCCGCTGCTGCAATCTCAGCAATTGTACCAGGTATGCCAGATGCGTACATTCCAATGTGGGCAATTTTGTTGTCGTTTGGTTTCACTTCTGCAATCGGTGTTATCTTTGGATTGGTGCCTGCAATTAAAGCCGCAAGACTCAACCCTATTGATGCGTTAAGATACGAATAACAAGTGGGCATTAAGGAGCTTAAAATGAAAAAATGGTTTTTCGCCTTACTGGTAAGTACATTTTTAGTTGGTTGTGACTCAAATGAAGTGGGTGATGTATCACTAGGTATGTTTACAACTAAAGATATAAAACTCAATCATTTTAAAGACCCAATAATTACCGGTGTGGCATGTCACGTTGCTTCTATTGAAGCCAATTTGAGCCTATCCGACCCAAGTGATAGCTCAATTGCTTGCAGACAAACAGGCCCAATTACCAAAGAGATGATTGCAAAAATAGATATGTCGGATTCAGGTGAAGTGATATTTAAAAAATCTAAAAGTGTATTATTCAAATCGATGAAAATTAGACGCGTTTTAGATAAAGAAAACCAAACCTTGATGTATCTTGCTTATTCTACAAAAGAAACTTCTGGTAGTTTTAAACACAGTTTATCGACGGTACCACTGTGGGGAACTAAAGCGTATAATTTCCAAAGCATAGAAAATTAACTTTAAATTCAGCTTTGCTATGTTAATTTGTGAATTCTGAATAAAAAACCAAATAGGAGATTTTGATGATTGTTTTAAACCCAACCGGGTGTAATGCATAAATAATTTCACCCGGTAACAATTACCGGGGTTAAAAGCCCCTTTTTTAAAATATTTAAGGGCATAAAATGATAAATATTAACAAATTAAACTTTATTGGCTGGCAGCCATTCTTTCAACAACAATTAAGTATGGAAGAGTGGTCAGATACGATACCAGTACGTGTAATTGAGCAGCATCGTAGTCAATTAGTTGTTGATAATACAGAGCAGCTACTAACGTTGCCAATAACAATGACAACATCAAAGTGTGTTGTTGGTGATTGGCTGTTACTTGATGAAGCGCATCAATTTACTAGGTTACTTGAGCGTAAAAGCTTATTTTCACGAAAATCAGTAGGCTCACAGCGTGAAGTGCAACACATTGCTTCGAATATAGACGTTGCATTTATTATGTGTTCGCTTAACGATGATTTTAATTTGAATCGGATTGAGCGCTATTTAGCATTAGTGAATGTGGCTGATTGTGAAGCTGTTATTATTTTAACAAAAGCGGATTTAGTTGATGATTGCGAGCAAAAGCAAGCATTAGTCCAAGCGTTAGATCCTCTATTAAGCGTTGAAGTAATTAATTGTTGTGATGATAAAGCGAATGAACAACTAGCACCTTGGCTTAAACCGCAAACGAGTATTGTATTGCTTGGTTCATCAGGTGTTGGTAAGTCAACTTTAAGCAACACGCTTTTAGGTGGACGTGTGCAATCTACGGGCGCAATCCGTGAACAAGATAGTAAAGGGAGACACACAACTATCAGTCGTCATTTACTTATGCTTGAAAGTGGTGCGGTCATTATAGACACTCCTGGTATGCGTGAATTGCAGTTAGCCGATGTAACTGACGGCATTGATGCGACATTTAAAGATATAGAATCGTTATCAAATAACTGTAAGTTTGCGGATTGTAGTCATACAGCTGAACCTGCTTGTGCAGTGAGAGCAGCAATTGAATTGGGAGAATTATCAGAACGTCGATTTTTGAACTATCAAAAATTACGTAAAGAAAACCAATTTAATACAGCTTCTTTACAAGAGCGGCGGGCACACGATAAGTCGCTGAGTAAATATTACAAACGTACTCAGAGCCAAGCGACAAAAATTAAACGAATGCAATAAAAAAGGGAGCGTGTGCTCCCTTTTCTTTAGTTTCTTTGAGCGTATAATTAATGCTCAAAAAGTGCTGAAATTGACTCTTCGTTGCTTACGCGACGAATTGTCTCAGCAAGCATATCTGCAAGTGTAAGCACTTTAATCTTATCGATTGCTTTAAGCTCATCAGTCAGTGGTACTGAGTCAGTAACAATCACTTCGTCAATTACTGAGTTTTTGATGTTTTCAGCGGCTGCACCAGATAATACTGGATGTGTAGCGTATGCAAATACACGGCGTGCACCATGTTCTTTTAATGCTTCAGCGGCTTTACATAATGTGCCACCAGTATCGATCATGTCGTCAACAATGATACAGTCACGACCTTCAACATCACCGATAATGTGCATTACTTGCGATACGTTAGCGCGTGGGCGACGCTTATCGATAATCGCAAGATCTGTGTCGTCGAGTAATTTTGCAATCGCACGTGCGCGAACAACACCACCAATGTCTGGTGATACCACAACAACATCTTCAAACTTTTTCGCTTTCATATCTTCAAGAAGAATTGGGCTACCGAAAACATTATCAACAGGTACGTCGAAGAAACCTTGAATTTGCTCAGCGTGTAAATCAACCGTAAGAACACGGTCTACACCAACGCTTGAAAGGAAATCTGCAACTACTTTCGCGGTGATTGGAACACGAGCACTACGCACGCGACGATCTTGGCGAGAATAACCGAAATATGGGATAACCGCAGTAATACGACCAGCTGATGCACGACGTAGTGCGTCAACCATTACGATTAATTCCATTAAGTTATCATTAGTAGGTGCACAAGTAGATTGCACGATGAAAACGTCAGAACCACGTACGTTTTCGTTAATTTGAACGCTAATTTCACCGTCACTAAAACGACCAACTTCAGCGTCACCAAGATCAATGTATAAGCGTTTTGCAACTTTTTGAGCTAACTCAGGCGTTGCGTTACCAGCGAAGAGCTTCATGTCTGGCACGGTAGGTTTCCTCAGGCACTTTTTTGGGTAACGTTAGTTACCAATAATTAATTTAGTTTAGTACGTAGCTCCGAATGTGCTGGAGATATGTTCGTACTTCTTGCTACAAAGCCTTGCCAAGTGTCAGGGAGCATATTTAACGCTGCTTGGGCTGCGTGTTGTGTTTCAAAACTGACAAAACAACATGCGCCGGTACCTGTCATTCTCGACGGAGCGTATTTTAACAACCAGTTAAGGGTCTTTTCAACCTCAGGATAGCGCTTTTTCACTAACTCTTCGCAGTCATTGCGATGTTTAACGCTTTGCCAATGGCTTGATAATTTGGGTGTATTACGAGGTAAGTCAGGATCGTTGAAGATTAATCCTGTACTAATATGCACATTTGGGTGAACTACTAAGTACCATTTTTCGGGTATCTTAACGTCTTCAAGTTGTTCACCGATACCATGGGCAATTGCCGCGCGACCATTAATAAATACAGGCACATCGGCACCAAGTTGCACACCAATATTAGCAAGCTCTTGCAGTGATAAATTTAATTGCCAAAGTGCGTTAAGTGCAAGTAGTGTAGTTGCAGCATCGGAAGATCCACCACCAACCCCGCCACCACTTGGCAAACGTTTATCAAAAGATATTTCAGCGCCTAATTTACAACCAGTCGCTTTTTTTAAGGATATTGCTGCTTTATAAATTAAATTATCGTTGTCATTGAGCCCTGAAATTTGGGTATTTAAAACAATTCTGTCGCTTGTGTTTGTTTTAAAATGAAGAGTGTCACCATAGTCTAAGAACACAAACAGCGTTTCCAGTTCATGATAACCATTATCTAAACGGCCATTTATATGAAGAAATAAATTGAGTTTTGCTGGTGCAATTAAAGAAAGTTCGTTTAAATCTGCCATGAATATACTTTTAATTTAAGTTTTACACTGCTGTGGGTAAGCGAAATTGAATAAGGAAGCCAATAACCACCGTGTTTTTTATAATCGTTGTACGAAATTTGCCACTGCTCACCTTTAGAATCAGTTAACGTAGCTTGGTTAACACGATTTAGCTCATCGGCAAGATAATGTGTGGTGTTTGGTAAGCCCTTTAGCCAATTAGGATCATCTAAAAAAGGCAAGTTCATACCTGTTAACCAATAAACTAATTGTTGCGCATTCTTTCCGGTATGCGTTTCGCCATCAAGTTCAAGAGTTGCTTGGTTTTGCGTTTTTTCGAGTGCTAAAACAGACGTACCGACAAAACTGGTGAGATTTAAATTATCTTTTAGCGGAGTAGTGGACCAAAATAAATTCGCGCTTTGTCGTTTTTTTGGTTGAATAATCGCAAGTTTTCCTTGGACTTGCCAAGTATCTTGTTGAAGTAATTGTCTTTGCCAATTTTCTTTTACTGTCGCATTATCGAAGTATTGACTTGCACAGCCACTCAAAAAGACCAAAAATATGACAAATATCATGCGTAATTGCATCAAATCTTAAATCCTTACTTTTTTTATTGACTTGATTTACGTAAAATTAATCGCTTTAAAACGTGCTAAAAACAAATTGTAGACATAATGACCATAGTTGCTTTAGGCATTAATCATAAAACAGCATCAGTAGAGCTGAGAGAACGCGTGGCGTTTTCACCCGAGCAAATTGATGTTGCCCTTTCTCAGCTTTGCCAACAATCTGGTGTAAATGAAGCCGTTGTTGTGTCTACCTGTAATCGAACAGAACTCTATTGTATCCTTGAAAATCAACATCCCCAAGTGCTTATTAAGTGGTTAGCGCAATTTCACAAAATTGGTGAGAATGAACTGGCTGAGCATATCTATCAGCATCAAGACTTTGCGGCTATCCAACATTTAATGCGAGTATCGGTCGGGTTAGATTCATTGGTACTAGGTGAGCCACAAATTCTTGGTCAGATAAAACAGTCCTATGCTAAAGCTAAACAAGCTGGGGTTGTAAATGCATTACTTGAACGCTTATTTCAGAAATGTTTTTCAGTAGCGAAACAGGTGCGTACCGAAACAGATATCGGAGCAAGTGCCGTTTCTGTTGCTTATGCTGCGGTAAATTTAGCAAAACACATATATGGTAATTTAGAACCAACCAAAGTGCTTCTGATCGGTGCAGGCGAAACAATAGAGCTGGTAGCACGACATTTATACCAAAATGGCTGTCAGCATATGACGGTTGCAAACCGTACTTTATCCAGAGCGGAAAATTTAGCAGAAGAATTTAATGCAAAAGTAGTGCCTTTAGCACGTGTGCCGGAAAGTTTAATTGAAGCTGATATTGTGATCAGCTCCACAGCAAGTACCTTACCGATTATTGGTAAGGGAATGGTTGAACAAGCTCTTAAAGCGCGTCGGTATAAGCCGATGCTTTTAGTAGATATTGCTGTGCCGCGCGATATTGAAGCGCAAGTGGCAGAACTTGATGACGCATACCTGTATTCAGTTGACGATTTACAAGAGATTGTTAATCAGAATATAGAATCCCGTGAGCGTGCTGCGTCTGAAGCTGAAGAAATTATCGTTAACAAGGCCAACGAATTTGTAACTTGGTTAAATGCGCTTGATTCCGTCGATATTATCCGCAGTTATCGCGAAAATATTGAACAAATAAAATTAGAGTTAGTACAAAAGGCGCAAGGTCAGTTAAAATCAGGTAAAGATCCAGAGAAAGTATTAAATGAGCTTGCTAACAAATTAGCAAATCGCATTATACATTCACCTACAAAAGCGATTAAGCAAGCGGCAGAACAAGATGATATTGCCAAGCTTGCACAAATCAAAAAAGTTTTAGATTTAGATAATTAATAGGCGTCAAGCTTAAATGAAAGAATCCGTTTATAGAAAATTAGAAACGCTGGTTGAGCGTTACGAAGAAGTACAAGCACTATTAAGTGACCCTGAAGTTATTTCAGACCAAGACCGTTTCCGTTCGTTATCAAAAGAGTACTCAGAACTTGAAGAAGTAACAAAAGCATTCAATGCGTATCGACAAGCTGAAGAAGACGTTGCAACAGCAGAAGAAATGCTAAAAGACAACGATCCTGATATGCGCGAGATGGCACAAGAAGAATTTAAAGAAGCCAAAGCCAATATTGAAGCGTTAGAAGATGAACTTCAAGTGCTTATGCTACCAAAAGATCCACGCGATAATAACAACGTATTCTTAGAAGTACGTGCAGGTACGGGTGGTGACGAAGCTGCTATTTTCGCGGGTGATTTATTCCGTATGTATAGCCGTTACGCTGAAACACAAAAGTGGAAAGTTGAAATTGTGAGCACTAATGAAGGTGAGCACGGTGGTTTTAAAGAAGTGATCGCCAATATTTCAGGTGATGGTGTTTACGGAAAACTTAAATTTGAATCAGGCGCACACCGTGTTCAACGTGTTCCTGAAACAGAATCTCAAGGGCGTGTTCACACCTCGGCATGTACCGTAGCGGTAATGGCGGAAGTACCTGAAGCTGAAGCAATTGAAATTAACCCGTCAGATTTAAAAATCGATACCTTCCGTGCATCTGGTGCAGGTGGTCAGCACGTAAACAAAACTGACTCGGCAATTCGTATTACGCACTTACCAACAGGCGTGGTTGTTGAATGTCAGGATGAGCGTTCGCAACATAAGAATAAAGCCAAAGCACTAAGTGTACTTGCATCTCGCTTACAACAAGCAGAAGATGAAAAACGAATGGCTGCTGAAGCAAGTGAACGTCGCAACCTAGTTGGTAGTGGTGACCGTTCAGAACGTATTCGTACTTATAACTATCCGCAAGGTCGTGTAACAGATCACCGTATTAATTTAACGCTTTATAAGTTAAATGAAATTGTTGAAGGTGACTTAGGTGCAATCGTTGATCCGCTTGTACTTGAGCATCAAGCTGATCTACTCGCAGCGATGGGCGATGAGTAATTATTCGCTTGAACAAGCACTTGCGTTTGGCGCAAGTGCTTTAATCTATACCTCAGAGTCCGCAAAATTAGACGCTGAAGTACTTCTTCTCGCAACAATAAATCAATCGCGTACCTACCTTTTTACCTGGCCAGATAAAATACTTACAGATGAGCAGCAGTCACAATTTATTGCTGCGATTGAAAAACGTAAGTTAGGTGAGCCTGTGGCCCACATTACACAATACAGAGAGTTCTGGAGCTTAAATTTTAAAGTAAGTCCCGCGACATTAATTCCCCGTCCAGATACCGAAACGCTAGTTGAACTTGCACTAACCAAAGCCACAGAAAATACAGGCAAATTACTTGATTTAGGCACGGGCACGGGTGCGATTGCGTTATCGCTTGCCAGTGAACTACCGAATTGGCAAGTAACTGCTGTTGATTTTAAACCGGAAGCAGTTGAACTCGCTAAGCAAAACAAACACTCACTGCAAATTGAAAATGCTGAAATTTTACAAAGTGATTGGTTTACTGCGTTGAGTGACTCACAGTTCGATATTATTGTATCAAATCCACCTTATATAGCCGGTCAAGACCCTCATTTACAACAAGGAGACGTTCGTTTTGAGCCACTTTCTGCATTAGTTGCTAAAAAGCAGGGCATGGCAGATATTGAGCATATAATAAAAACAAGCCGCAAATATTTGAAAGCAAAAGGCTGGTTATTGATTGAGCATGGTTATGATCAGGGGCAGTTAGTACGTGATTTTTTTGCAAAAATGGCATATAAAGTTATATCAACAGAGAAAGATTTAGGCGGCAATGACCGTGTAACCTTAGCCAAATGGGATCCTATTTAGTTTATTGAGTCGGTGCGTTAGCTAAGTCGTCATGAGGGGTATGGATAAAGTGGCAAGTGATTTTTTATTTTCAGAAGAGTCAGATCAAACTACTGAGCAAGAGCATAATCTTGGTGCTTGGAAGGTCTTGATTGTTGATGATGAACCAGAAGTCCATGCAGTAACCAAACTTGCATTAAGTGATTTTACATTTCAAGGTAAGCGATTGGAGTTTATCAGCGCATTCTCAGGAAAAGAAGCTGAGAAAATGATTCTAGCGAATCCAGATGCTGCGATTGTATTACTTGATGTGGTTATGGAAACAGATGATGCAGGCCTTAAAGTAGCGCAATACATTCGCGAAGATGCTAAAAATAATCACGTGCGAATAATCCTTCGTACTGGTCAGCCGGGGCAAGCACCTGAACGTCATGTGATTGTCAATTACGACATTAATGATTACAAATCAAAAACAGAGCTCACTGCTCAAAAACTGTTTACTGTGGTAATGTCTAGTCTACGTTCTTATCGTGATATTTTATCTATTGAGCAATCTCGACAAGGGCTTGAGAAAATTATTATGGCGTCTCGCGATATATTTTCTGCGCACTCGATGGACACATTTATTCATGGTGTGATGCAACAACTTACCTCTATTTTAGGATCTGTTGATGAAGCCATGTATGCCACTTCTTTTGTTGCAAGTAACCCCAATGATAAAGAACATGAGTTGATTGTGTTTGCAGGTCAAGGGGAGTTTGAAAAAAGTGAAGGTAAGCCTGTAAATCAGGTGTTAACTGGCAATCAGTTGAGTGCATGCCAAGAAGCGCTGAAAAACAAAAGCATCGTTTATAAAGATGATTATTTATTTGCGTTTTGTTCAAGCCGCTTTAATCATAATTCAATGTTGTATGTCTCTGGCATACCCAAAAATTTAACGCAAACTCACAAAGATTTAATAGAAATATTTTCACAAAATGTTCAAATTGCTTATGAGAATGTGCAATTACAATCTGAAATTGAAGATACACAGCGTGAAATTGTTTATCGTTTGAGTGAAGCGGTTGAGCAACGTTCATCTGAAACAGGTAACCATGTTAAGCGCGTATCATTGATTAGCTATGAGTTAGCAAAAGGCTATGGTTTACCGAATAAGGAATCTGAAATTTTACGATATGCAGCGCCACTCCATGATGTAGGTAAAGTAGGCATTCCGGATACTATTTTGCACAAGCCCGGTGCTTTGGATGATGAAGAATGGACAATCATGAAATCTCATGCTGTAAAAGGTTTTGAAATATTAACTGGCTCTCGTCGCGATATAATTAAAGCCGGTGCAGTATTGGCTCGTGACCATCATGAGAAATGGGACGGTTCGGGTTATCCTGCGGGAAAAAAAGAAGAGGAAATTCATATATATGGGCGTATTGTTGCGTTAGCGGATGTGTATGATGCATTGCGCCATAAACGTTGTTACAAAGAGGCTTGGACGTTAGAGCAAGTTACTGCAGAATTGACAAATCAACGAGGTAAACATTTTGAACCTAAATTGGTTGATATCCTTTTGAGCAACATAAACTTATATGAACAGATTTTAAGTAATTATCCAGAGTAATAAAAATGGAATATACAGCGTTAAAACATACCCATATTTTATTGGCATTAATCAGTGTTGTGCTTTTTTATACCCGTGCGTTTGCGAGAATAAAGCAGCTGCAATTAGCTAAAAACAAATTACTTTTTATTAGTAGTCACAGTGTTGATACATTGTTGCTGGTTTCAGCTGTTGCACTTGCAATGACTTTAGGTATGAGTCCGCATAACCAACCGTGGTTACTAGAAAAGATAATTTTAGTTGTCGCATTTATTACAGTGGGTATTCTAATGTCAAGGCAAAAACACATAAAAGGTCAGCTTTCTTTATTGTTACTTGCTACAACGGTTATTTTTGCTATTTTCTATCTAGCAAGATTTAAAACACCATTTCTTTTTTAAAGGCTGATTTTTCAGCCTTTTCTTTTATCTTTTAAACAATTCTATTTTCACAAAGTTAAAAAGCTTTAAAGTCTTTTTGAGCTAAAGCATAAAGTTAGTGTCTATTCTTTATCTATTCTACGGTGAACGTTGGTATTCATAGTAAAACGCGATAAACTGACAGCAATTTTTAGTAACTATGAGACCGAAGGGTATTGATGTTTGATATCTCTGAGGAAGAATATACTTCTACTGTTGAAGCGCCAGTGTTTACCTGTCTAAATCATGAGTCTTCTTGGTTAAGCAAGTTCGATTACTTTGCTTGTAAAGATAAACTTTCCGAACTTGTTTTATTGGCAGTAAAAACACAAAAGGCGGAATATACCGTTGAACAAAATTTAAATTCATTATTGGATTCTTTTTTTACTGATTGGGCATTCAGTGGCACCAGTCAAAAAGTCCCCATGAGTTTATTAAACAGTGTTGCTTACACCTTACATTATCGCACTGGGAGTACAATTTCTCTTGGTATGATTTTAACGTATGTAATGGAGCAACTCGGGTTTGATGTGGAAATGCTAGTATTTGAAAATGATATCCAAGTATTACTTGAAGTAAGTCAAGGTGAGGGTTATTTAATCGACCCTTGTTCAGGCTCACAACGCTGGTATATTAAGCCTGAAAACGATGCGGAAAACAGCCTTGATAATGCGTTTCAACAGCTGTTTGAAGAAGACGTTGAAAAACTATTTTTAGCGCATCAAAAATGGGCATTTATTAGTGAAAAACGTTACGGTGAAGCGTTTAAATGTGTTGAAAAGCTCATGGTGTTAACGGACGACGATCCCTATGAACTTCGTGATCGCGGCTATTTATTGCAAAATCTAAACTGCGACGAATTAGCTAAGAAAGATTTTGAAAAGTTTATTGAAGAATGCCCTGATGATCCCTCAATTGAGCTTTTACAAAATCAAATTGAAGAAATGGATAAACATCTTCGCACCATTCATTAATCAAAAAATAAAAATACAGGAAACGAACTAATGGACTCTCACTCGGTTATGTTCACCAATGACGCTGTCGTTATGGGCATGTTAGCCATTATTTTAGGATTTGTTTTTTATACATCTAATCTTAAAAGTGGTTTTTGGGCAAAATTTTATAAATATGTGCCAGCACTTTTAATGTGCTATTTCTTACCGTCATTACTCAATACATTCGGCATAGTGGATGGTGAAGGGAACAAAGTATACAGTGTTGCTAAATATTATCTTTTACCTGCGTGTTTAGTGTTATTAACACTAAGTATTGATTTAAAGGCAGTTGCAGCGCTTGGACCTAAAGCAGTTATTATGTTTTTAACAGGTACGGTAGGGGTTGTGATCGGTGGTCCAATTGCGCTTTTAGTGGCTGCGACCTTTATGCCAGAATTGTTAGGTGTAGATGGTGCAGGCGAATTATGGCGAGGTATGGCGGCACTTGCTGGCAGTTGGATTGGCGGTGGCGCTAACATGGTTGCGATGAAAGAAATTTACCAAGCCAATGGTGATATCTTCACAATTATGGTGACAGTAGACATTGTTGTCGCCAATATTTGGATGGCGGGCCTGTTGTATCTTGCGGCACGCCACAAAGAAATTGATAAGCATACCGGTGCTGATACCAGCTCTATTGATAAACTAATTGATACAGTAACCCATTTTGAGAAGCAGAATTCACGTAAACCAGAACTCCGAGATTTAATGCTATTAGTCGCTTTTGGTTTTGGAGCAACAGGTTTTGCGCATCTAATTGCAGACACTGCAGTGCCTTTTTTCCAAGCGAATTATCCTGAACTAGAAAAGTTTTCACTGCATTCAAAATTATTCTGGATCATCTTTGTTGTAACAACAATAGGCCTTAGCTTGTCATTTACCAAAGCACGCAATTTTGAAGCAGTAGGTGCATCTAAAGTGGGCGGTGCATTTTTATATATTCTTGTTGCCACTATTGGTCTTCATATGGATATTGGTAAAGTTTTTGAAGCACCGAAATACGTTATTATTGGTTTAATCTGGATGGCTGTGCATGTCATTTTATTATTTGTTGTTGCTAAGCTAATTAAAGCGCCTGTGTTTTATGTTGCAGTAGGCAGTAAAGCAAATATTGGTGGTGCAGCCTCAGCACCTGTTGTGGCTTCCGCGTTTCATCCGGCATTAGCACCTGTTGGGGTACTTTTAGCTGTGTTAGGTTACGCTTTAGGCACTTATGCGGCTTGGTTCTGTGGACAGGTTTTACAACTCGTTGGAAGTTAATAATTCAGTTAGGAATTTGAATGAATACACAAATTATCAAAGTAGGTAACTGCGACGTTGCCAACGACAAGCCATTTGTTTTATTTGGCGGTATGAACGTGCTTGAATCACGTGACTTGGCAATGCAAATTGCTGAGCATTATGTAGAAGTAACATCAAAGCTTAATATTCCATATGTGTTTAAAGCATCATTCGATAAAGCGAATCGCTCATCAATAAACTCGTATCGCGGTCCTGGTTTAGATGAGGGTCTTAAGATATTTGAAGAAATCAAAAAGACCTTTAATGTACCAGTGATTACGGATGTACACGAACCATATCAAGCAGCACCAGTTGCTGAAGTTGTTGATGTAATTCAGTTACCTGCTTTTTTAGCTCGTCAAACAGATCTTGTTGTTGCGATGGCTAAAACGGGTGCCGTGATTAATGTTAAAAAACCACAGTTTTTAGCACCTCATGAAATGCGTCATATTATTAAAAAAATTAACGAAGCAGGAAACGACCAAGTAATTTTGTGTGAACGTGGTTCGAGTTTTGGCTACAACAATCTTGTTGTTGATATGTTAGGTATGGATGATATGAAACTCCAAGCACCTGTAATTTTTGATGCAACTCACGCATTACAACGCCCTGGTGGACGCGCTGATTCAGCGGATGGTCGTCGTGCGCAAGCTGCAGAGCTTGCTAGAAGTGGAATGGCTTTAGGATTAGCTGGATTATTTATTGAAGCACACCCTGATCCAAATATTGCAAAATGTGACGGTCCGTGCGCACTGCCGCTTACAAAGCTTGAAGGCTATTTAAGTCAAATGAAAGCGGTAGATGAGCTTGTGAAAAGCTTTGAAGCATTAGATACCTCTGCAAGTTAATTAATAAAAAACACCGGCGAATGCCGGTGTTTTTTATTAATTTAAAATTCAAATTAAGTATCTTAAATCCAAGGCTATAAAAACATTATTTTAATCAAAAGAAATACAAATAAACGCGTAAATTGTAACTAACCCTCACTAGTTTAGATGCAGCAGCTAACTGCTTGTCTGTATTGGATGAGTAATTTCTTACTTTTATATGGTAAATCAAAATTGAGATACCATTCTTGTACGCTCACTTTAACTGAAGCTGCGGGTATACTCTCAACATCTATTATTAAAAGGAAGAAATAATTTATGCTGCAGTAGTACTGGTATCCTACTATTTAACCAAATATGTTAGATTGGTATGTTGCTAAAAAAGAGTGAAATATTAGAAAGCATTTTTACCCAGTTAAATAAGTGTAGCCAATGGCTACACTTTTTATAATGTTAATAGTAACGTAACTCGTCAACTTTGCCCCAAAACACCCTGTAAGAAAAAGCCGTATACGCTAAAATTGTTGGCACAACAATTAATGCTCCCCACAGTAAAAAGTTAAGCGATTCAGGCGCTGCAACAGCTTGCCAAATAGTTAACTGCCCTGGAACGATTTCAGGGAAAAAGCTAAATGCTAAGCCAAAGAATGACAGTGAAAATATCAACAAAGCAAAAATAAAAGGCAGGCTAGCCCCAATATTAGGCTTGCTATCTAAACGCTTTAATACAAACCAACATAAAATGAAAAAGCTCGCGCAAATAAGCGGAATTGGAATTAAGATCAACGCATAAGGGAAGGTAAACCACTTTAAATATATTTCAGGTGAAATAAAGAGATTCACTAATGACACAGCAAAAATACCCAGAAAAGTGATAATAACGGTAGATTTACAAACAGATATTGCCTTTTTCTGCAGCGCACCTTCAGTTTTCATTACAAGCCATGCACTACCAATAAATGCATACGCTGCGGTTACGCCAATTGCACTTAATACTGCAAAACCATGGGCTTCAAAACTATTATTAAATCCCATTACATATAAACCAAGCATATAACCTTGAGCAAGTGACGCAAGCAGTGAACCTAATTTGAACACGGTATCCCAACTTCGTTTATGGGCTACAATGGCTTTAGCTCTAAAATCAAATGCAACACCTCGCATAATTAACCCAATTAACATGAAAGTGCAGGGAATATAAAGTGCTTGCAATACAATGCTGTGCGCTGTAGGAAAAGCAATTAATAGCAAACCAATTGCAAGCACAAGCCAGGTTTCATTGGCATCCCAGAAAGGGCCAATAGAAGCAATCATGGTATCTGCATCTGTTTCATTATCTAAAGGCAATAAAATACCGACACCCAAATCATAACCATCTAAAACAGCATACATTAAGGTAGCTAAGCCCATCAGGGATACAAAAATCACAGCAAGTGTATTTTGATCAAACATATGCATTCTTTCCATTTTGTGAAATTGTTTTGATCGGTTGTTGTGCCATATCAAACTCTTCAATTTCTACTGCACGGCGTGCCATTAAAAACACAGTGTGTAGGTAAGCGACTAGTAATATGGCATAAACACTTAGATACATTGCTAAGCTAAAGCCAACATTTGCTGGGGCAATTTGAGTTGCAGCGTCCGATACTTTTAATACACCGCTGACAAGATAAGGTTGTCTGCCAATTTCTGTTACATACCAACCTGCGAGGGTTGCAAACCAGCCTGAAAAGGTAAGTAATACAAAGCTACGCATTAACCAATTTGGCAATTTATTTCGCTTTTTAAGCTGATAAACACCAAACCAAGACGCCGCAATCATCAATAAACCAAGGCCAACCATAATTCTAAAACCGAAAAAGACAGGCTTTACGGGAGGGTGCTCGCCAATAAATTCATTAAGCCCTTTTATTTCACCTTCCCAGTCATGGGTAAGAATAAAACTGGCCATGTTTGGAATACCTATCTCGAAGTGATTAGTGCGGCTTTCTTCATTTGGTATGGCAAATAGCAATAATGGAGCGCCTTTTTCGCTATGCCAAACACCTTCCATTGCAGCAATTTTTTGCGGCTGATGTTTGAGCGTATTTAAACCATGCAAATCACCTACAAATGCTTGAAGTGGAGCAAGCACTGCGGCAACAATTAATGCGACTTTTAGTGTTAGTTTTGGGGCTTGTTTGTCATCACCTTTTAATAATCGATAACAACTAATACCAATAATTAAAAAACTTGCAGTTAAACCAGATGCAAGCAGCATATGAGCTAAACGGTACGGAAAACTCGGGTTAAAAATGATCGCAAACCAATCTGTTGGATAAGCAACCCCATCTCGCATCTCAAAGCCTGTTGGTGTTTGCATCCATGAATTTAGGCTCAAAATCCAAAAAGCTGATAGTGTAGTACCAAGTGCAACTATAAAGCATGCAAGGGTATGGACTTTCGGTGGCACGCGTTTAATACCAAAAAGCATAATGCCTAAAAAAGTTGCTTCTAAGAAAAATGCCGTTAGCACTTCATAACCGAGAAGAGGGCCTGCAATATTACCGACCTTTTCCATAAAACCTGGCCAATTTGTGCCAAATTGGAATGACATCGTAATGCCGCTTACCACACCTAAAGCGAAGGATAAAGCGAAAATTTTCACCCAAAATCGATATGCACGCATCCAAACTGGATTATCCGTCATATCAAATCTGACTTTAAAAAATACCAAAAACCAACACAAAGCGATGGTAATAGTGGGAAACAAAATATGAAAACTAATGTTGGCCGCAAACTGTATGCGTGAAAGCATTAATGTATCCAACATAAACAACCCCCAAAAATGAGGCTATCAATACTTATTCCATTAAAAAATGTATTGAATAGCACGACGACAAAAAACACCTTATTTGGTGCACAAAAAAAGCGGTATGGTTATTTACCATTACCGCTTTTTAAAACTTTATCTTTAAAGTCGAGTACTTTAACCACACCAGAGCCAAGCTTCATTAATGTGGTTAATTTCTCTGGGCTCATACTTTGTAATTCACTTGCCCAGACTGTGATTGTTTCAAGTAAATCATGGATTTCAGCCATTTTATCTTGTGCATATGCTTCTTCGGCATTCGCTGGCTCGTCGATAATAGAAGCGCGCAAGAGAGATAGGGTTGGGTCCATCTCTCTTTTTCTGCGCTCTTCGAAAACTCGGTTTGCTAATTCCCAAATATCACCAGCGGGTGCGTAATAGTCCTTTCGGTCACCTGGTTTATGGATAACAGATACTAAACGCCATGACTGCAGCTCTTTAATTGCCATGCTAACATTGCCGCGAGAGATATTAAGTGTCTCTGACAAATCAACGGCACTAAGGGGCTGTTCACTCATGAGTAACAATCCCATGATTTGGCCAATTGTACGGTTAAATCCCCAACGACTGCCCATTTCACCACAGTGCATCACAAAACTTTCGATTTTTGGTGTTAATAACATTCTTAACTTTCAATAATTTCTGAAACTTTTAAATAATGGTAATTGTATACTTGATGTAGATCAATCTTTTTATTGAATTAACAGGAATTAAATTAAAGCGCTTTTAGTATTACTGATGTAATGAGTATTTTTGCTTGGAACCATGTTGCATTCATTTGCTTAAAGATTAGGCAAATGAATTGTCTGTTTGCAATTGTGTCATCCATCAACACCTAACTAAAACGCTCACATAAAAGGTCTTCTTAATACACTAAGTGGCCAAAGTATTTAACGCTTGAAAGGGCAGCAAGCTGGGATGAGCACGAGCTATTAACGCAATTTGACATCTTATATTGTTAACTATAAACACTTTAGACAATTTTAATTAGATATGGATATATATAACGAACAAATAGTGTTTGAATTAAGTCGCAATAGCAATATCTCAAACATAGAACTCGCCGAGCGCATCGGATTATCACCGTCGGCTTGTTTAAGGCGTGTTCAGGATCTAGAGCGCAAAAAGGTGATAATAGGCTACAAAGCGACGATTGATGCTGAGCATCTAGGTATAGGGTTTAAAGCAATGTGACAGTAGGTTTATCAGTGAGTATAAAAGTCGCTTAAACACAATTTGAGCAAGCAATTACATTATCAAAAGAAGTACTGTATTGTCATAACGTTACCGGTGCTTTTGAATGTATTTTGCGTGTAGAAACAGCGGATCTTCAAAGTTACAAGCAATTTCATACCGATGTATTGGGGGTTATTGAGCAAGTAGCGACGATTACAACGCATGTTGTAATAGCGTAGGTAAAGGATTCTTGATTAATCATAGCGAAATTTAATTTCAGTTCTACAAAACTAGCAAATTGGAATCTAGTTAGCCTGATGCTGTTTCTAGGTACATGGCTGAAATGTTCGTGAAAAATGTTTTATTGAGAACAGATTTATTTAGTCACCAAAAAAATAATGAGAAAGTTTTTAAATATCTGAATTTTGATTAATTAATACCATTGCAGGCAATGACTATATTATTTAGTTATCTAAAGTATTTTTTCTGACATAAATCTGTAATAACAAAAGTGCTATTTATACCAATTGTTAATAAACTGTAAAAATATATTGTAAATGTACCTAAATTGGTTATTTTGTGATCGGAGGTCACTCCTCTGATCACAAAATAATAATTAGGAACACACAGTATGAAAATAATTAAAATAATAGCTTATGCGGTGATGTTGTACGCAAGCAATAGCTTATTTGCTAATCAAGGACTCGCCTTTATTCATGGCACTGGAAATCAAACGGATGCTTACAATGATTACTGGACGGGCGACTTTGTAAACTCGGTTAAGCAAGGTCTTTCTAATACAAATAATGTTACAGTGATAAATTGTGACTTTGATCAGTACATGTGGGATGCACGTGCATCTGGGTGTTTAGCTGAACAATTAAGCGAATTTATCGACAGTAAAAATATTTCATCGCTTACCCTTATTACACATTCAAACGGTGGCAATGTTGTACGTTGGATTTTATCAAATCCAACTTGGGATAGCCGTTTCGTTAAAATCATTAATACCGTTTCCAAAACAATTGCACTTGCACCGTCTTCTGGCGGAACACCGCTTGCAGATGCCGTTACCGCAGGTAATTCATTTGAAACAACACTTGGCTGGATACTTGGGTATTCTAGTAACGCCGTAAAACAGCAGCAAGTAGGCTGGATGGCGCACTACAACCAAAATTGGTTATACGGTACACCAAACAGGCCTTCATTAAGCTCACAATTTGAAGTGGTGGTTGGTAGCGATGTTGACTCAGCGATTTGGGATAGTGATAGCTATTGTGGTGGTTATCAATACCAATTGGCTTTAGAAGTTACTCAAAACTGGTTGGATAATTGCTCAGATGGGTTTCTTGAATGCAGCTCACAATCGCTGGCTGGTAGCGTTTGGTTTAAAGACAAAAACCGTACTAGAGGCAGTGAGCCATTAAGCCATCATCAAAGTCGTCGTAAATGTTTCAACCTTGATGGTCTTTTACGTAACCGCATTTAAGGAATAATAATAATGAAAAAATTAACTTTTGTTAGCCTTTGTTGCACATTGATCTATGCATCAAACATTTTTGCTGAGCAAATCGTTTATCAATACAAGCAAGTACAACCGCATGTTGCGAAACACCATAATCAGTCTCTAGATAGTAACGAGTATTGGATAACGGTATCTGGACAACAATTAAAAAGAGGCGTTGATTTGCCACTTTCAGCTAAAAACAGTTTTGTCCGTGTTGCGCCAAAAATAACTCATAAAAGTGATGAACAACCCTATATTGAGCCACTTGATGTGCGTTCACTCAAGTTAACATCAAACGATGCACAACAAAATAAGGAAACGTTTGCCGAACATATATTTGCTCAAAAAGAAATGGATGATGCTGGCTTTTCTGATGGCAGTGTCGCGCTAAAGGTGAAATCAAATAAAGCGTTACAAAAATTTGTACTTAAAACAGATCAATATCTTGATGATTCATCACAGTATTTAGTGCATGTAAAAGAAAAAGAAAGTAAAGCCATTTTAAATGTGATTGCTGCGAATGAAATGAAAAGCACATCAAACTTGCTTGCCCTTCAGTCACTTCAATTTTCTGATCCTAACATCAAAGTAACTAATGTTTCGGCAAAACTAAAAAGTCCGATGAAAGAAAATGTAGATGTAAATGTGACATCTAGTGGCATCAGATTTACAGAGTCGCTTGATTATATTGGTTCAATTGACGGTTTATACGAGTTGGAGCTGCAAGTAGATGCAGAACTCTCTAATATGCCTATTAAACGTTCAATTAAAGTACCGTTTGTGAATATGAAACAAACGGCTAAAACAAGCACTAACTATACTTTTACTGAAATAAACAATTTAGTTAAAGTAACTGTGCCATTAACAGTTAGCGACCCAGGAAAATATAGTGTACAAGCTACCCTACAAGGTAGTAATGATGGTAAGCAATATTTTGATATTGCTACGGTAGCAATGGCCAAGGAGTTTTCAATGAATGGAAACTTCGAGATTCCATTTAAAGTGAATACAGGATATAACTTTTATCAACTGAGTAATGTTGTGTTAAAAGATCACAGCCGATTATTAGTATTAGAAACACCACCTTTACCTTCTTCGTTTTAACCTACCTCATAAATACGCCAAGATAATTGGCGTATTTTCTTCCAAACAAATAACTTATGACATAATAGGTTATAATTGATTGAGTATGCAGTATAGACAGGCAGAAAAATGGGTTTAACAGTAAAACAAAAAATTACCTTTGGCTTTTCATCCGTCGGGATACTACTAGCAGGAGTGTGTGTATTTTTTTATTTTTCATTAACCAATATTGAACGAGCTTATGTAAATATCAAAGAAGACGCACTTCCCATTCAGCGTAATGCAGATGATCTACTATCCATCATTCTTAATTATACAAAAAATGCTAACGCTATTTATGGTGCGTCAAAAGTTGTATCAATAGAAAAACTAGCAGAGCACAATAATCAACTTAAACAAGGTTTGCTAACACTATTAAGTAAAAACAAAATGGGCCTTTCGAATAATTTAGAAAATCTTAATCAACAATCACTGTCACTTATAAAGGCATCAGAAAGTTTGATTGACAATAAAAAAGGCTTCATAGCTGCTAAGAAGCAAAGTAAAGATTTAATCTTAAACCAACTTGAAGTGATAAAGCAGTCCTCTGACTTGCTTTATGACTTGGAGACACTTGCTGGTCTAGATGGGCGCTCATTAGACGAGGTGATGGGCACTGTTGTACGGATTGACGATATGCTATTTAACTTAACGGAATTAACAAATGGTTTAGGGCAAACTATCGATAAAGACATTCAAGAAAAACACCAAAACGATACGCGCTTTTTACTAGACAATATTAGGGATAATTATAATTTCTTGACGCAACAATTAGGCTCGGTGAATAGTAATGAGTTTCAACAGGCGTTCGAACGTAATTTAGCATCCTTCAAACGAAATGTTGATAGCCCTGGAGAACTATATATTCAACAAAAGGTTCAGTCGAACAAAGACACTCAAATTGAACAAAACTTTAATAAAATGGAAGTATTATCTGAAGACATCCTAGATTCAATTAACCAAATAAAACTCAATGCAAGCAATATTGTTAAGAGATATCAAAAAGTTGCAGACAATAAGATTGATGAAAATAAGACACTGCTAATCATTATCGCTGTGGTGTTTTTACTGGCTGCGTTGGTAATTGCAACCTTCACTATCAAAGCGATAGTAAGGCCGTTAAATCACATAAATAATACACTTACCAAGATTGCAGACGGTGATTTCTCAAAGTTAGCAATAAAAATTAATAATGATGAGTTTGGTGAACTTTGCGACAAACTTAACTGCGTAATAAACACCATGCAAGGATTGATAAACAATATTTTTGCTCAGGTTGTATTACTTGAACAACGACTTGAGAATTCACTTAGCCGAAGCAATACGGTATCGCAAAATGCACAGAATCAAATTGAGCGAGCTAAACATACTACTGCACTTGCTGAAGATGTCCATACCAGTGCTGATATGGTAAATACTCAAACCAAGCAAAGCAGTGATGATATTTCTGAAGCAAAAAAACAAAGCGATGCGGTGCTTTATTTAGCTACCCAAAATAGAGAGCAAATTCAGTTACTGGCTTCAAACTTAAACACCTCAGTGACCCTAATGGAGGAGCTTTCTAAACAATCAAGTAATATCGGCAGTATATTAGATACTATTGTAGCTATCTCTGAGCAAACAAATTTACTGGCTTTAAATGCCGCTATTGAGGCTGCGAGAGCGGGAGAGCAAGGGCGAGGTTTTGCTGTTGTTGCTGACGAAGTTAGATTGTTGGCATCTCGCACACAGGCAGCTACAAAAGAAATAGCGCACATGATCACTCGCCTTCAAACTGGCACCAGTGAAGCACAAAACACCATAATTCATGGACAAGAGACTGCTTTGACCTGTACAGAACGAAGTACAACTTTGACAGCAGCGGTCGATAGTATAGAGCAGAGTCTTTCTCGTCTTGCTGAGCAAAGCAACCAAATAGATAAATCAAGTTCAACACAGCGTGCTATGGCGCAAGATATTGTAGAACGTATGCAAGAAGTTGAACACAGCGCTGAAAATAACAGTAATGAAGTGCTAGCTCTTAGTGAAAACATACGTCAAATTAATGAGCTGGGTCATAAAGTTAGCGACGCACTCAATCGCTTTAAACTGTAATTTTTTATTACAAGTAGGGTTTTAAAAGTTTATGAACATTCACTTTGGCATTTAGCCGCTTGGCCAAAAGGTATAGACCTGCTACTTTGCGATGAATAAATAATGCATCTACGGGTGGCGTGTGCCACTGATCTTTTTGCTTGTTGATGCTCATAGTTTCGTGTCGCAAACTCGCTGCAATGGTGCAGGCTGCAAAATCATACTCTTGATTTAACCTAAGTGGCTCAGACGCAATACGAAACACATTCAAAATTTTTGTTAAGTATTCACCATCTATTTCTGCTTTGAAAAAACCAATACTGCGAGCTGCTTGCTCAATCTGTGTTTTATCTTGCAAATACAGTGCTTTGAAAAGAGATAGATAA